>WRLO01000076.1 GCA_009777575.1 Candidatus Cloacimonadota bacterium | reverse complement strand
TAGGGAACGCATTTATTCGTTCCTGTTCGCCACGGGATTATGTACGGGAGGCATTCTAAAAAGCCCATTAAATATAAAATCATACCTTACACATGCCGAAGGTATGTGAAGCTAGGTAGAAACGCATACGCACACAACAACCGCATCCCGAAGGGATGCAACAAAATGCCGAAATTGCTAGGTTGCATCCCTACGGGATGCAGTTTGTGGGGGGGTATATCCGTTTCTACCTAGCTTCACATACCTTCGGCATGTGTAAGGTATGATTTTATTTATAATCGATTTTTCGAATAGGAACGAACAAATCCATTCCCCAAAAACAAGTGCATAGGAGACCTTTTGCATATACTTTTACCACCTCAAATTGAATATATACTAAACACTTTCTCTTCAAATAATTTCGATGCTTACATCGTAGGTGGTTGTGTACGCGATTTGCTTATGAACAAAACCCCAACTGACTGGGATATATGTTCTTCGGCTTTACCTGAACAAACTATAAAACTTTTCAAAAATCATAAAATACTAAAAAACGGGTTAAAACACGGAACTGTTACTGTTTTATTTAAAGACAAATCTAAATATGAAATTACCACATTCAGAAGTGATGGTATCTACACCGACAACCGACACCCAGACCAAGTTTCTTATGTAACGGATATTAAAACAGACTTATCAAGACGTGATTTTACTATAAATGCGTTTGCATATAATCAGGAGAAAGGGTTACTTGATTTTTTTGATGGAATAACCGACCTTAAAAATAAAGTTATAAGATGCATAGGAAATCCTGATACTCGATTTCAAGAAGATGGTTTAAGAATTTTACGCGCACTAAGGTTTTCTTCTGTCCTAAATTTTAACATAGAAATTGAAACATCAAATTCTATTTTAAAGAACTGGCGTCTTTTAGATAATATTTCAATTGAAAGAATAACAACCGAATTCAACAAATTATTACTTGGTGTAAACGTAAACAATGTTGTAAATAAGTATTTTTTTTTAGACAATATTAATTTTGATTCTATATTCATAGAAAATAATGAAAATGCGACTTTATTAATAAGACTTTCTTATTTTTTTATTAATATGAAAAAAAACAGTCTTAATTTAAAACTTGATAATAAATCTAATAACGTTATTTCTGAACTAATTAAATATCACGATTTAAATATTATTCCCGATAAGATTTACATAAAACAATGTTTAAATAAAATGGGAATTGAAAGATTTCAACAACTATTGATTCTTAAACATTGTGTGTCACCTGAAATAAAAAACCTTCTAAATAGTATCATAGAAAACAAAGAGTGTTTTAATTTAAAGCAGTTAGCAATTAACGGCACGGACATAAAACAAATTGGAATTAAGGAAAGTAAAAAAATTGGAGAACATTTAAATAATATATTAAATTTAGTTATAAACGAAAAAATTATTAACAATAAAGGAGATATAATGTCTGAAATAATAAATATGGAATACCAAAATCTTCTGGATATTGCAAAAACAGCTTCTGAAAATGCTTATTCACCATATTCAAATTTTAAAGTTGGAGCTGCTATAAAATGTAAAAATGGAATGATTTATACAGGATGTAACATTGAAAACGCTTCGTTTTCGGCTACTATTTGTGCCGAAAGAGTAGCTGCTGCAAAAGCAATATCAGAAAATAATGTCGATTTTTTGGCTATTGCTGTATATGTTCAAGATGAAAAACTGTTCCCACCATGTGGTATCTGTAGACAATTTTTAGCGGAATTTTCTGATGATTTAGTTGTTATTTATGCAAATAAAAATGAGACGGTTTTTACAAATATTAACTTATTGCTGCCGAGTAAATTCGCTTTGTAAAATTTGCGTCCCCTACAGAAAATGTTTTAGTTCTTCTATGTTTATCAATGATTTTAATAGCTCAGGTATAGATTGTTGCGAAGTTAACCAAACTTTATCGCTTAAGACTTTGCCATAATCATGAGACAAAATATTTCGCATGCCAATCATTTGTTTCCAAGGTATAAAATGTAATCTTTCTTGTGTTTCTTTACTAATTTTTTTAGCAGCTTGACCAATTATTTCTAACTGCCTTTCGATAGTTGACTTTATCATTATGCTATTATCATACTTTCTGAATGTAACTCCCTTGGTTACTTTAATAATATTTTGACAACACTCATAAATATCTAAAAGCAATGCCAAATCATTTTCATTAATACACATACAACACCTCAGCTGTTGATAAAATGACTTTTTTTCTTATCGGATTTGTGAGTCCTTCTTTTTCTACAATGTCAACATTTCTGTCTAAAAGACAAGTGAATTCTTGTTGTAAATTAACTAAGTCGAATAATGTTAATTCAGAATTTTCTTTAAAAGAAACTAAAAAATCAATATCGCTTTTATTATTAAAATCATCACGAATAGCAGACCCAAAAACAGATAACTCTCTTATTTTGTATTTCATGCAAATTCTTTCAATATCTTCATGTTTTAAAGATATTCCATTTGTGTCCATTTTCATTAAAGTATCCATATTTAATTTTACACCATTTGTTATTTTTACTTCATTATTTTTTTTTTTCATTTTTTTGTCAACAATTTTATTCAAACTTTATTAGTATTATTATTGACAAAAAAAAAGGTTTTAATTATTTTGGCACATAACTATGAATTTTGACAATTTTAAAGCAGGTTTTGTTAGCATTATAGGCAAGCCTAATGTTGGAAAATCTACACTTATGAATAAATTAATTGGACAGAAACTTTCTATTGTTACAGCGAAGCCACAAACAACGCGTCATAACATTAAAGGTTTTTTTAACGCAGAAAATCTGCAAATTATTTTTTTAGATACACCGGGTTACTTAAAACCAAGATATCAGTTACATGACAAAATGCAAATGTATATTCAAAACGCAATAAAGAATTCAGATGTCATTGTATTTCTAACTGATATTAACACATTCCCAACAGATTATGATTCCTTAATTTTGGAACTTATTAATTCTTCAAATAAGCCTACAATTTATGTAGTTAATAAAATTGATGAAATAAAAGATGATGAACTTACAGTAAAGAAAAGGACTTTTGATGAAATGGGTAAGTCATTTTTATATATTTCAGCACAAAATGACGAAAAATTTGATGAAATATTTTTTAACATTACAGAGTTATTACCAATTAGTCCACCGCTTTATAATCAGGAAGATTTATCTGATATGCCTACGAAATTCTTTGCACAAGAAATCATTAGAGAAAAAATATTTCTTTTATTAGGCGAAGAAGTTCCATATAGTAGCACTGTTGTAATTGAAAAATGGACAGAAGAAGAAAATCGTGATGTTATTCAGGCAAATATCTGGGTTGAGCGAACATCACAGAGGATTATAATACTAGGTAAAGATGGGATTAAAATTGGCAAAATTAGAAAAGCTGCAGAAGAAGATATTCAAAAACTTACAGGCAGAAAAGCTGTTCTAAATTTATGGGTGAAAGTTAAGAAGGATTGGAGAAAAAAAATTGGAGCACTGCATGAATTTGGATATAAGTAAATTAAGATTTAAAAATCAATAAACTAGATGGAGAAACAAATGAAAAAAATTACTACATCAATAGCGTTAATATTTTTATTAACAACATTTCTTTTTGGTGATCTTATCGAAGAAGCTTTGTTTATTTCAAAACTTTATGAAGATGGGTTTTACGAAATTGCAATGCTGGAAATTGCCAAAATTGAAAACAAACTTGAAAATGATAGATACTCACACCAAATCCTAGCGATTAAGGCTGATATTCTATTACAACGTGAAGATATTGTACAAGCGAGAGATATCTTAATTCGACTAAACTCTCTTTCCTTGGCACCTCAACTAAAAGCACAGGTTATGTTCAGTCTGATTGTTGTTGAAAAGACTTTGGATAATTATGCTGAAGCACATGATTTAATTCAACTATTTATAACTAGATTTCCAGAAAATGATAGAATACCAACTGTTTACACTATTCTAGCAGACATCTATTTTGAACAAGGTAATTTTATTGATGCTGAAGCTATTTACAAGAATCTACACAACAACAATAGAAGTCCACAAACTTTCCTTAATCTTATTAAAATGGACGTAGAAAACAATAAACTTTTTGAAGCTGAAATTCTTCTTAAAAACATGAATGAAACTTTTCCAAGAGATGTTATTGAAGCACAACAAGCTTTATTGATTATACTTACAGCTTACGAAACTAGAGCAGAATATCAGAACATTATTCAGCTTAGTAAAGAGTATAATATAATTCCAGCAAATCCAATTACCCAAAAATATATTGCTGCAAATATCCAATTAAAAAATTTCAATGATGCCGAAGAACTTTTAAAAGATATTTCATCAGATAATGATAGTGTAGATTATTACACTGCTTTGATACATAAAGAACGCGGTGAAGACCATATGGCGCTTCCCTTATTTAGATCGCTTGCGAGAAGAGACATTCCTGATAATATGAAGACTATGAGCTTCTTCAACATGATTCAAATTATTGCAAAATCAAACACACAAGAAGCTTATGACATGCTCATTAATTTTTTGCTATCGAATCCAGATCAAGAATGGGAAGCCGATATTTTATACCAAATTGCATTTATAGATTATCAAAATAGAAATTATGAGAGAGCTTACGATTATTTGCAACGAGCTTTAAATTTTAAACTTAACGAAATTAATTATCAAAGAGCTATCTACTTAAAAGGTGAGCTAGAATTCCTATTGGGACACTATGAAAATTCCTATAGAACATTTTTTAATGATTACGATAACATGCCTGTTGTTTTTAAAGATGAAGTCGTTTTTAAAATGGGACTCAATTCCTTTTTCTTAAACTTACCAGACAGAGCTGACACACATTTTAACAGGCTGATAGCGGATTTCCCAGATTCTCAGAAAATTGGTATCGCTTATTTTTATCTGGGTGAAATTGCTCTATTTAGAGACCCTAATCAAGCTAGATCCTACTATATGCAAGCACTTTCAGGTGATATGGATAAGGCTATAATAAATCTTAGACTAGCATATGTTGAGTATCTTAGAAGCAATTACACCTCTGCCTTAGAGTTTTTAAACCAAGTTCCTGATACTGATGAATATATGTTTGATAAATATTTGCTGCAAGGTGTTATACTTATTGCACAAAGAAATTTCAATCAGGCACTTGAAGCTTTTAGAATTGCTGAAAGAAGTGCTGTTGATCAGGTCTCTGTGGAATTCATCTGGGCAAGGCAAGCTTTATTACATTACAACTTGCAAAACTACGACACTGCTATGAATATTTATAGAAGGCTTGCTACACAAAGCGAAACACCCGGTATGTTTATTCTTTCGGCTGCTTCTGCTGCTTTTAATGCAGATAATTACTATCAAGCTATTGAGTTATACACAGAATTTATTAATGATTTTCCTGAGTCTGATGATATTTTTAGAGCTAAACTTGGACTTGCCAACTGTTACTATAATTTAGGTTTGTATGAGCTGGCAATTGAAATTTGGAGAGAACTTGTAAACGAGAATATATCACTTGATTTAGTTGACACTGCGCTGAAAGGATTACAAGATAGTTACGATAAGTTAAATAGACAAATACAATTTAATGAATTTTTACACATAGTAGCTTCTCAATCACAAGATAGAAATTTTTTAATCTATCTGTACGAATTTAAAGCAAACCTTGAATACGAACAAAGAAATTACAGTTCCTCACTAGCGACTATAAATCAAATGCTTAGACAATTCCCAGATAAAAGAGAGGATTTAAAAACTATGATTCTTCTCGCAAACAACTATACTTGGCTGAACAGATATGAAGAAGCAGACCAGATATATATAGACCTCTCTACTACTCATAACGACCCTTTCATTTATTATGAATGGGGACACATAAAATACGCACAAGGTGACTATGTTGCTGCTGTAAGAAGATTTAAAAGAGCTGTTGAAAACAATACAAACGAACAATACTGGCTTACATTGCTGGAAAAATTACTTGAAACAAAAGACAATGAATTTATGATGTTTTATAACCAATTTGTTGATTTTGCGCCAGAATACCATCAAAATTTAGCGATGTTATATCTTATTGATTGGCAGATTTATACAGAGGATTACGAAGAAGCGCTCGCTAATGCAAACATGTTGCTTAGCATAAATAACCCGCAAATTAGAGCTAGAACTACTTTCAAAATTGCAGAAATTTACTACATTTTAAGACAATTTGATGACGCTATTTCAAATTTCTTAAGAATTAGATATTTCTTTAATGAATTTTCGGATATTAGATGGGCTGCTGAACTATACATTGCAAAAATTTATGTACAACAAGGTGACAGAGAAAGAGGAAGAAACCACTTTGAAAGCATTAGACAGAATTTAACACCTGAACAAATTGCTGATTTTGATATGTAATCAAAGAATTGTAGGGGATGGATTTTTTCGTTCCTATTCGATTCCTTCGGGATGGTGTGGATATATATAAATACCAACTCACACCGAAGGTGTCGATCGCTATGTAGAAAACTATGCCCCACAAAAGTATCACCACACCGAAGGTGTGGAACAAATATAAATATAATAGGTAAATAATGTCCACATAATACCCTATTATATATATTCAAATCGTTTAGGTTCCATACCTACGGCATGGAAATCAAGGTGGGGGTGTCGTTTTCTACATAGCGATCGATCCCTTCGGGATGGTGTGGATTTATATAAAATACCACCTCACACCGAAGCTGTGGAACAAAACCGAACCAGGAACGAATAAATGCGTTCCCTACATAAACACATTGCATCCCAAGCAAATATATATAAAAAACGAGGTAAAAAATGATAAAACAACAAAATATCATCATAGTCTTAACCCTAATCACCACTATTTTAGTAGGACAACAAATCCAGCTACCAACAGAAGATGTTTTCGGCACATTTGCTACAAAACCGGACAGTCTTAACATAACCAGTGACTTTTCTGAATACTACAATTTGTTCAACAGAGATGCTCTTGCCTATCAAACTATGTTAGAAAACGACATCGTAAAAGACACAAGCAAAGATCCTATCTTTTACGCTCATTTAAGAGCAAACACATACTTTTTAAATGATTTTCATCTTGGTGTTCGTAGCAGAACCAACCCAATTATCAATTTTTACGCAAAATACTATCATGAAAAAATTGATTACTACGAAACCTACAAGTCGTATGCAGAATGGAGACCTGTTTTTAAAACTTCTAGTTTTAGCATAAGTCCGGCAGTTTATTTTCAACTAGGATTTCATGACAGGCTATTTTTTGACAGTAAAGAATTGGATAGTTCTATGATAACAACAGGTCTCTCTTTGTCTTATGAAAACTATACTGAAAATATTTTAAACAATATATATTTCAAGACAAATTTCCTAGTGTTAGATTCTATAAATCAAGATGAATACAACTGGAGCGTTGGTAATTCGCTAACAAGTCCTGAGCTTGAGTTCAGCATAAATCTTGATAAATTTCTATTCATAAACGAAACCGATATAAAAATATATAATTATTACAGCAATTCAAAAGATAAAACAAAACCATTTTCAGAACAATTTCATTATTCATCAAACTTTTATTTACCTGTTAATTCTGTAAACTTATTTGCTTTGAATTTGCAATATAGTAGCTCCTTATTTATTCCCTCGATTCTTATTGAGAAATCCTTCTATCTTAACGAATTATCAGAATTTACATTATCAAATATGCCATACATGAGTGTGCCTTCTTTATTTGATTATCATAATTTATATCCGTTTGCACAACCATTTGTACAACAATACATTAACGATACTAAAAGCGGTTCACAGATTGAATTTGCACAACAGATCCCTTGGAATGCTTTCATGAAGTTCAATCTTTTCCATCCGATTGAATTGCAGATTTATTTAAATTCTAAATTTGTTAAGAACTTATATGTTGTTAATTTTGACCATCTAAGCTTCAATAACTTGGAGAATGAGTTTTGGAAAAATTATGACGTTTTATACAACTCATTTTATCTAGATGTTTTAAAAAGAATTAACGCTTTTACATTTGGATTTGATGCTAATTATTTTGTAACTAACCTTTCAAACCCAATAGAATCATTAGTTTACGATAATGGCAATTACATTGTCAAAAAAACAAATAAACTACCATGGCATCCACATTTTGAATTTTCACCAAAAGTTGGATTTAGATACAAGAAATACAATGTGGACTTAAAACTGGAAGCTCTAACGCTTAGATATGACGATTTAGGCGATTCAATGGGTGGCGTTTATCTTTTAAATAACACTCATAATCTAGATATTAGCAGAAATGTTAAATTGTCTATAAACCTTAACAACATATTTAATGAGAAATATGAAAAAATATACGGGATGCCGGAACCAGAATTTAACGCAGAAGCGATAATAAAAATAAATTTTTAATGGAGAAAAATTATGTCAAACGATAACAAAGGTGTCATTAAAGTAGGAATTTACATTGATGTATCAAATATAGCACAGAACGGTGGCTATGGTATGCATTATGACATTCTAAGAGATTTTGCATGTAGAACTCATGGAATTGCCATGAGACTTAATGCTTATGTGGCTTTTGATGAACAAAAAGCAAAAGAAAGTCCAGAATATTACACGAAATCAAATAATTTTCATTGTGTATTAAGAGACTACGGATTCAAAGTTATTATTAAAAAAGTTAAATGGTACTTTGACGAAAATAATAATAAAATAGGAAAAGCAAACGCAGACCTAGATATGGCTGTTGATGCACTTTCACAGTCGGACAGGTTGGACTATGTTTTATTAGCAACAGGAGATGGAGATTTTACTCAAGTTGTAAAAACTCTACAAAATCGCGGTTGTAGAGTTGAAGTGCTTGCATTCAAAAATATATCAAGTGACCTTAAACGCGAGGCGGATGTATTTACATCAGGTTATTTGGTACCCGGTTTGATAGATACAGATGGCGGAGACCAGACCAAAGTCTGGGGCGAAGTAGGAAGTCGTGTTCGTGGGATTTGTTACCTTTGGTTTCGTGAAAAAGGGTACGGTTTTTTCAGGTTTATTAAAAAAGTTGACGGAAGCCTTTGGGTGTATGATACTAGAAAAGATGACTCGGCATACTCAACTATCTTTGTTCATGAATCTAGAATTCCTGAAATTGTCGACATAAACACTTTACCTAACCGTGATACTATGTTTGAGTTTACTATTGGAAAATGGGAGAAAGGACTACAAGCATTAGATGTTAAAGCTATTTACAAATATTAGAAATGGAAAGATTACCTATAAAGATTAATAATATCAAAATTTTTGATGATAATGACTTTTCCATTATTGCAGGACCATGTGCCATTGAAGATGAAGAGTCTTTAGTTGCAACTGCTGAATTATTGGTTAAACATAACGTTAAAATGCTACGTGGTGGTGCTTATAAACTTAGAACATCACCACAAAGCTTTCAAGGTTATGGAGATGAAGCGGTTAAACTTCTATCAAATGTTGCTAAATCATATAACCTATTATCTGTGTCGGAAATACCTTCGGTTAAAGAAATTGACATTTTTAACCAGTTTGTTGATATTATTCTTATTGGCACAAGAAATATGTACAACTACCCTCTCTTAAAAGAAGTTGGAGAAATGAAAAAACCTGTTATTTTAAAAAGAGGGATGTGTGCTACTGTTAACGAATGGATTTTAGCTGCCGAATATATTGCTCAAAACGGTAACCAAAATATAATCTTATGCGAAAGAGGTATCAGAACGTTTGAAACTGTTACTAGAAATACGCTCGACTTAGCTTCAGCTGTGTACGTTGCACATAATTTCAGATATCACGTTATAGTGGACCCTTCTCATGCTACGGGAAAAAGAGAGCTTGTTATTCCAATGACCCTAGCAAGCAAAGCTGCAGGTGTGCATGGGGTTATGATTGAAATTCATCCTAAACCAGATAATGCTAGGTCAGACCCTGAACAAATGTTAGATTTTGATAATTTTGAAAAACTTATGGAAATGATGTGAAGTTGAGAATAGGGATAGATGTAAAATTCAAAAATAACTTGACAATTTTAATATTGAAATTTATTATGTCCCAAATGAATCAAATAGGAGGCAAAATGAGAGAAATTGATTCTTCCTTAACTATAGACGAGATGATAAAAAAAGTATGGGCTACTTTAGATGAAATGAACGAAATGTTAAGAAAATCAGCATTAGAATCTGAAAAGAGAAGAGCCGAATATGAACAAAGACAAATAGAAATCGAGAAAAAAGAAAAATTAGCCGAGAAAAAAGAAAAATTAGCCGAAAAAAAACAAAAATTAGCCGAGAAAAAACAAATTAAAGCCGAAAAAATTAGACAAGCTGAAGCAGAAAAAAGACAAGCTGAATTTGATAGAATAAATGCTGAGACTGCTAAAAGACATGAAGAATTTGTAAAATACATGGAAAAATCAGATGAGAAATATGGTCAATTCACCAATAATTTAGGATATATTACAGAAGAATACTTTTACAACTCTTTTGATGGCGGAAAAACAAATTTTTTTGGTGAAGATTTTGATGACATTTTAAAAAATCTTAAGGGTATTAAAAAAGACTTTAAAGATGAATATGATATTCTTCTCATTAATGGCAAAACAATTGGTATCATTGAAGTTAAATACAAAGCTAATACAAATGACATTCCTAAAGTTTTAAGAAAAGCAGAAACTTTTAGAATAAATTTTCCTGAATATAAAAATCATAAGGTTTTTCTAGGTTTAGCCACCCTAGCTTTTTATCAAGAGCTTGAAGATTCATGCAATTTACATGGGATTGCTATTATTAAAAACAAAGGTGATAAATTAATTATTAATGATGAACATATTAAGCCATTTTAAAATTATGAGGTTAAATCATGTATAAGCAAGATAAGATAACAGATAACGAAATAATAATTTGCCAGAGAGAAGCATCAATAAATATGAGCTTAAAATCTGCTGACAAGTCTTTTTATTATGAAGAATGCGGTAAGTTTGTTTTACAAAATTCTAATTTTGAAGCACTGCAGAGGTTTCAAAAAGCCTTGGATGGTGCGGCGCAACATGCAGGACTAAACAGTCCTGATGATGTTGAAAAGTATATAAAAGAAATGCGAACGTTAAAAAAGAATTGATTATGCGGATAATAGTAGATTCGAATATTATCATCTCTGCAGGTTTATTTCCTGATTCAAATATTGGGAAAGTATTAATTCATATAGTTGATAATCATAATTTGGTCTTATGTAAATACACTCTTGATGAATTAGAAAGTGTATTCATAAAAAAATTTCCTGATAAATTGCAATATTTTAGAATATTTATTAATGAATTTAAATTTGAATTGTTAGATTTAGAGATAAACGATTTTACAAAATACCCACAAATTAGAGATGTGTCTGATGCACCATTATTAGCCTATGCTATTGAAGGTAAAACTGATATATTACTTACAGGTGACAAGGATTTTGAGAATGTTTTATTAGTGAAGCCAAAAATAATGACCCCGCGAATGTATATTGATGAAATTATAAAAAAAACTTGACAAAAATCCGAGATAAAAAAAAAATGTCAAAACACAATGAAAAAACTCAAAAAAAAACATAAAAAGGAGTAAGTTATGAAAAAAATTCTTTTCGTAATTTTGGCATTAAGCCTATTATGCTGCTTATTTGCCACCGAAACAAGTGCTACGGTAGCGACACGTGCACAAGCCACGAATGCCGATGGTGTCATCCAAAGATCAACACCTAAAGCACAAGAGAACACTGTAAACCCTGTAACCAATCAACTCAGAAATAGCATCTTAGAAGAAGGGTTTGAAGGAACAGCATTCCCTCCCGCAGGTTGGACAATTCAATCTACCCTAACAGGTCAACAACTGCAACTTTCACAATGGATCAGAATTTCTGATAGTGAATGGGGTGGAAGTATGACTGTCCCTCATTCAGGAACCGCTGCTGCTGTAAGTAGATCATGGTATACTAACCCAATTAACCCCAACAACTATCTTATCACTCCATTGTTGCAACTTCCAGCAGGTGAATCAATTGCCGTTACTTATTGGATGCAACCAGAGTATGGTGGACCTTGGGGTGCTGAACAGTACACCCTTTATGTGTCTACAAGCGGAAATCAGATGTCTGATTTCACTACTGTACTTCACAATGAAACATTCCCGCTCGTATGGAATCCAGAAGAGTATGTTTCAAGGACAATCAGTTTGTCTGCATACGCAGGACAAAGCGTTTATTTAGCATGGCGTCATCATGATTGTGCTGATAACAGTGCATTATTTATTGATGATATTATTGTTGAGGTAACTCAACCACGTGGAACCTTAACTGGAACTGTAACTTCTAGTGGTGCGCCACTTAGCGGTGCAACAGTTACTGTTGTTGGTGCGGGCAATTCTACAACCACCAACGCACAAGGACAGTACTCAATAATCAATATACCTGTTGGTACATACAGTGTAACTGCAGAAAGAGTTGGCTATACTACAGGAACAAATACTGGTGTTGTAATTACAGACGGACAAACTACAACATCTAATTTTGTACTTGAATATGAAGGTATTGAACAACCTATCATTACAACTTATCCTTTCTATGAAGGATTTGAAAGCATTACATTCCCTCCAGTTGGTTGGATAACAGAAAATTTAGGAACAGGACCAAACTGGGCACGCGTAGATGCAGGATATCAAGAAGCTGGTTCTGCACGCAGTATCTCATGGGCAGACCAAGTTGCATTTAATGCTGACAACTGGCTTATTACCCCAAGATTTGCGATTCCTACACCGGGTGCAAATGAAGCGATCATAGTATCATGGCACGCTATGTCTGTTGATCCTGCATATCCTGACTTTTATCAATTATTGGTTTCAACATCAGGAAACCACACCAACGATTTCAGTGTTGTTTTCAGTGAAATTGCGACCCCTGGTAATTGGGGTGGAGTAGAGTACGACTTATCAGAATATGCTGGACAAACTATCCAGTTAGCTTTTAGACATCTTCAAGCTGATATGTTCCAAATCGTAATTGACGGTATTCGTGTTGGTATGGTGCCTACTAATATACCTCCATATCCACCAAGAAATTTAACTGTTACTAATGACAACTCTTTTATTACACTTAACTGGAGTGAGCCAGAAGGACCAAGAACACCTGTTAAATATACAGTTTATAGAAATGGTGAAGTACACTCAGAACTAGATGGCACTACACTAACATTTGTTGACACAAATCTCATTAACGGTCTTGCTTACGAATACTTTGTTACTGCAAGTTATGTACTTCCAATAGGAACATCTGATCCTTCAAACCCTGTTACAGGCGAACCAGAAGGAACTGTGATCTTCCCATTTGTACCTACAAATCTTGAACTAACACATTTCGATCAAAACGTTACTATAACTTGGGATGACCCTGAATATAAAATCGGCATTCCACCACCAGCTGAACCTTTCTTCTTTAATTGGTCGAATAGCTATTCAGGAATTGGATTCTCCGGTGGCAATCCGTTTACAATTGGAAAAGCAGCAAGATTTTCACCTGATCATCTTGCAGAAAGAAATGTTGCTGGCTGGCAACTAGTTGGTGTTGAGTTCTTTGCTGGAAATAATAATTCAGTTGGTTCAAGATTCACTATTAGAGTTTTCATTGGTGGAACAAGCATTTCAAATCATGGGACTGAAGTATTAGTACAAGAATGGGGTGTTTCAGATATAAGCACTGTTGGTACTGTTGTTGCAACTGGCTTTGCAAACTGGATAGATATTCCAATGAATCAAGAGCTTAGAATTAGAATCGACGCTGATGCACCAGGTAATTCTCACCCTGTATGTTTCGGTGCTGATGAGGCTGACGGTGTATTTGACTGGGGTAATCTTTTATGGTCTAGTAGCGGGTACACACCTGTCCATGAAATTCCAGCACTCGCTGATGTTCGCGGAAATGCAATGATTGCTGGATGGGCAATGGATCCTGCCGGAAATCTTGTTAGATTTGGTGGCGGAGAAGCTGCTGTTTCTGCTAAAGAATTTGAACAAAACATCTTAGTTAGAAGACCAGTTGAACATAACTTTAGTGCAACTGAAATAATTACTGTTGAAAATAACCCTAGAGAAATTCCTAAAACACGTAATTTAATTCAGTATAACGTTTATCGTGGCGGAACTTTCTTAACTAATATAAATGTAAATGAACCGAAATTCTTCGTAGATAAATTAGCTCCTGCTGGCAATCAAACTTATTCAGTTACAGCTACTTATCAAGGCTGGGAAACCGAATCATCTCCAGTAGAAGCAACCGTTCAAGTTGTTGAGAGAGTATACTTAAGTGTATTCCCATATCTAGAAGATTTTGAAAGTCAAGCTAATTTTAATGTTTTCTTAAATACAAAAGGATGGTTCGTATATGATGCTGACGACGATGGCAGAAATTGGGCATTCTGGACTCAAGTTCCGTATATGGGTGCAAGATGTCTTGGAAGTTCATCACGTGTAGGACCAAATGAATATACTCCTGATAACTGGATAATTTCACCAAGAATTGTAGCGCCAGCAGAAGGTGGATTTTCTTTACACTATATGGTAGCCGCTCATGATCAGGTTAGATTTGCTGAAAATTATTCTGTATATTTGTTAAGAAACGGACCAGACGTGAATAATGAACCAGTGCTTCTTTTATCAGAAACATTAGACAGATCAGCCTGGCAAAATAGATGGATAAATTTACAAGAATATTTGGGAGAAACTTTCCAGATTGCATTCAGACATCATGATGTAACAGGTCAATTGACTTTAAAAATTGATATGTTCCACTTACAACCAAATCCTAATGAACTCGAACCCGGTATTACTCCAATTAGAACTGAACTTTTAGGCAACTACCCTAATCCTTTCAACCCAGAAACCATAATTAACTTCACACTTAGCAAAGAAGCCCCTGTTGTTATTGACATTTATAACATCAGAGGACAAAAAGTTCGTGAGTTAACTAACGATATCTACACATCAGGTAGCCACCAAGTTATTTGGAACGGAACTGATGATAATGGAAGAGCAGTTAGTTCTGGTGTCTATTTCTATCAACTTAATGCAGATAACGTATCTTCTACAAGAAGAATGGTGTTGATGAAATAATTAACCTAAATGATATGATTAAGAGGGAGTGTAAACTCCCTCTTTTTCTTTCAAATCGTTTAGGTTCCATACCTACGGCATGGAATCAAGGTGGGGGGCTCGTTTTCTACGTAGCGATCGATCCCTTCGGGATAAGGTGGAGCTATGTATACCACCTCATCCCGAAGGTGTGGATTTATTTATATAAACCACCTCACACCGAAGATGTCGATTTATATATAATTCCATATCATCCCGAAGGTGTCGATTTATATATTTCCATATCATCCCGAAGGTGTCGATTTATATATAAACCGCCTCACACCGAAGGTGTGGATTTATATATATATAATCCGCCTCACACCGAAGGTGTCGATCGCTACGTAGAAAACGATGCCCCACAAAACTAACACCACACCGAAGGTGTGGGCCAATTGAATATGATAAGAAATATGTCGTTTAGGTTCCATACCTACGGCATGGAATCAAGGTGGGGGGCTCGTTTTCTACGTAGCGACCGATCCCTTCAGGATGATGTGGTATTTATATATAATTCCATATCATCTCGAAGGGATCCCATCTATACCTGTACGGAACGCATAAATGCATTCCCCACATGTCGGCGGCAGTCAGAATTGATACATAATCGGCAGTATAAAATTGACACAGTAAACGGTTCAATTTTGCATGTTCTCCAAAAAAACATATTAATTGGAGAACCTATGATAGGAGAGATTATGTATCATAAGATTAAGCAAGAAAAAGGTAATACATCTGTTCGTGAGACAGCCAAAAAGGTAGGTGTTTCACCGGGAACAGTTCAAAAGTATTTCCAGATGGATTTAAAAGAAGTAAGTGATAAGCTATTGTCACCGACCCGCGATCGCAAGAGTCAGTTCGAGGTAGTTAGTTCATATATTGAAGAGGTATTATCTGCTCATCCTCATGTATCAGCAGTTGTATTGCTTCGCAAGATTAAAGAACGTTTTCCTGATATAAGAGGCAAAGTTCGAGCTTTTCGAGATTTTCTAAAGCCGTTTCGTGAGCAGTTTAAAGATACAGAACCTCGTTATTTTCATCCTGTAAAAACGAGCCAAGAGAGCAGCCAAGTTCAAGTAGATATGGGTGAAATAAGAACAGATTACGATGGTTTTGACAATGCCATTAAGATTTATTTTGTAGTTTTTGTTTTTTCATATTCTCGTATGATGTATGTAAATTATCAAGAACGCCCCTACAAGACAGACGATTTTATCAAAGCACACTTAGAAGCATTTCGCTATTTTGGAGGCATAGCCAAAGAATATGTTTACGATCAGACCAAGCTAGTCGTTGTAAATGAGAAGTATCGTGAGGTTTTATACAATGAGAAGTTTCACAAATTTGCTTTAATAAATCATTTTGCACCAATAGTTTGTGAGGGATACGATCCTCAGAGCAAAGGTAAAGTAGAGCGTGCAATTGGTTATGTAAAATCAAGTTTTTTGGGTTGTGAGAATTTTGAGAATATAGAAGATTTACGTAAACAAGGATTGGAATGGCTAAATGAAGTAGCAAATTGTCGCATTCATGCCACGACAGGTCGTCGTCCTGATGAGATGTTTGAAGAAGAAAAACCATATCTAAATAGAGATTTATATTTGCATAATAGTTCAGTTCAAGTTCGTGCTGACAAGACAAATTTAATAAGTTATAAAGGTAATAAGT
>WRLO01000075.1 GCA_009777575.1 Candidatus Cloacimonadota bacterium | reverse complement strand
TTTATTCTTTTATGATTACTACATGAAAGTTACTGATGTAAACTAAAGAACCGCCATATACCGAACGGTATGTATGGTGGTGTGGGAGGACGGTCACCCAATTAATGAGTGACCTCCTACCCGATTTGGGTTTATGCTATAAACCACTACATTGTCACGATTTAAAATCAAAAAACTAAAATTCTGAATTCCAAATTCGCTATCATTTCAACAGCACCATCCTTCTGATATTTGAATAGTCTTCTGTCTGCATCTGATAGAAATAGACCCCACTCGATACAGTTCTTCCATAGTCATCATCACCCATCCATTCGCTGGAATATTTCCCAGATCTGAGATTTTCATCTACCAGAGTTTTTATTTTTTGTCCTCTGATATTGAAAATATCTATTTTTACATGCCCATCTGTAGCTAAATCAAAAGATATCATCGTAGAAGGGTTGAAAGGATTGGGAATATTTCCGGTCAGAGCAGTAACTACTGGTATTTGAGGATCGTCACCAATTGAAGAAATAATGTCAATCGGCTCTGATGTGATAGGATCTGATTCTTGCTCACCATAAACAGCAGTCACAGAATAAGTATATGTTCCATCCAATAAACCAGTATCAGTATAGGTCAAAGCTGTGAGCAATGTCGCTATCACAGACCCATTTCGACGGATTCTAAAACCATCAGGAGTCCCCATAACTGGCGCTTCCCAATCTAGTTTAACTTCATTGCCATCAAGCAATAACCATCTCAGATTTCTAGGTGGGAAATATGCTACGACACCACCACTAGAAGTTACGGTGATTGTATCTAAAGCCAAATAGTTGTTGTCATAGCTATCATGATGTCTGAAAGCTATCCAGATCGTCTGACCCACAAATCCTGTAAGGTCTACGACTCTTTCTTGCCATTCTGGTTCATAACTGGAGATAGTTTCTGTGAACTCTATGGTTTCTGGTGTAAAATTAGCTACCGCATTACCGACTGTTGAGACATAAACTGTGTATGTTTCTGAACTCCATGCTGGATTGCCATGCGGACGTCTAAAGAAAGACAATTCAGCTTCTTCTATGGCACTCGGAAGGATTATCGGTGGAGTAACTAAATAGTTGTTCGGTTGAACCGGTCCTCCGTTGTCTGACCAACTCACAGCCATTGCTGTGCCTTGATGCGGTAATGCCGTACTAGTTCCTGTCCATCTCATCCAATGACTATCTTCCGGTCCGAGATTATGCACTACCCAGCCCGCAGGTGGGAATGTTTCGCTTTCAAAACCTTCTTCTAATAGAATAGATGATGTTAACAAAACAACATCATAGACAAAAGGATTGCTTTGGATTGTTAGACTATTGTTTATATACTCTTCATAGTCAGAAAGATTCACGGTCAGCGTATAAGTGCCACGCCAGACAGCTGGAAAAACTACTGATTCACTAGTAGCTGTTTGTTGATAGATATGATTCGGGTCGCCGGAATTGTTTACCAGACGAACAACAGCTCCATTGACAGGACCTTGATCTGCGGTGATAAGATTTATCGTAACATGCGAGGTCATATCTTTGGAAACCACATTTGATAAAGCTGGAGCTGAAATATTGTTGTTGGTATAAACAGCACGAACTATATATTTATATGCTCCTGTTGTGATTGCTCCCCATGTTGTGTCGGTGGCTGTCAGTCCTGTTACATTCAAGGCGACAACTGTCCAGAGTGAAGGATCAAGAACATCACCATTTTCATCAAGGACTGATCTATAGACATTGAATCCTTCTAAAACACGACTACCAATGGGTGATACGCGGGAATGTCTGTCATCATTGCCCCCAATCAAACTATTACCAACATCCCCTCTACGAGCATTAGAACGAGTGGTAGACATCTCTGGCATCGTTGTGATTCCTTCAGCTCTGTCTGTCAACCTTGGCATTTCAGCTCTTGTTGAAGTATGCTTTACAGACATATCTATATTTCTATTTACTTGAGGCAACTCTAAAGCTCTATTGATGAAATATTCATCAGCGGGGTTTTGCGTAATGATAGTAGGCGGAACTGCACCAGTTACAAATCCGCGAAGCATCCAGTTATTTTCTATATCTGCCAAGCTCATCAAAGTGTTCCAAGCATTATTAAAAAAGATGATATTTCCATAAGTATCTGCCGTAGGTGACATACCGATGCCATAAATTCTTCCAGATTCTACATTGGCTTCCAAACCAAACCAAAACTCACCAGAACTAGGTATAGTAACGGGGTTTGTCAGATTTATCTCATTCCACGCATTCCATACTATTAGATTTGCCGGAATCGCTTGACTATATATTTCTTGCCCAGGGTTCAGAGGGCTTCCAGAACCACCTGTAAAGGCTTTGATAGTGAAAGTGCCTTCACCTGGTCCCGGTGAGGCAGGATTGTTATTTGCCCAAAATTCGACTTTGGACAGCTGTGCTCCTGACACACCTAATGCTTGTAATTGAGCTTGAGTATATCTATGCATACCGAGATGAACAAAAGCATTACCGCTTGTAAGTCCTAATGCTCCTGACAAAGGTCCATCTCCGCCATGAGTTATCCATAAATCTTCTGTTGCCGTAGGCTCTTCCCATTCGATGACCACATTCGCACCTACTTCGGAAGCATATACATTTCTCGGTGGGTAAGCTCTTTCGTATAGCGTAATATCGCCGAGATCAAAAGGTGATGTAACTCCGATTTCTACTAGATCATCAAAAAGCCTATCATAACCCTCTCTGGTAACAGTAAGTGTATATGTAAACCCTGAATAGACATTCGCTATACTAAAGGTTCCATTCGCTATTGAGGTGACCTCATAGTTATCATAACCTTCAAGTATGATATTAGCTCCCGGTAAACCTTGTTGGGTATCTGAACCAATTATGCGCCCGATAACAGTGACTGTAGGTCGAGGTGTCATTTCGATATTATGAGTAGTATTTTCGTTTTCTACAATTTCAGCTGTAAACACATTATTGATGAAACCATGTTTGATTGCTGTAAAATTGGTGTTACCTTCAGGAACATAATTGAAAAAATACTGTCCTTGAGCATCTGAAAAAACTCTTCGATTCGTGCCTGTAAGCCTGATTTCTACCCCTGCTTCGGGCAATCCTGTGGTAGCATGGGTAACTGTTCCAGACAAATGTCCCATTCCAGAAGTATCAAAAAATATTCTGATATTGGGTATCCAGCCTGCAGGAGTTTGACCTGTCGGGTACCCAGTGGCAGGATTATAATGACCACCTGTTCCAGAGTCATTGCGAGCGAAAATAGTTCTGTTTTCTGGGCGAGCTGTAGTTTGCCAATTGTTATTTGAACTATACCAAGCTGTCCAATTTTTTACCACCATGACTACTAGATTGCCTCCACCAAAGGGGAAATCTTCTTCAAGGTTTACTATTACATCATATCTACCAGCTGTTGTGACTTCTAAAGGTGCATCGTAAACTAAAACCCATTCATCATCCCAAGGCACCCATGAAGCATTAGTAGGAAATACTGTTTGCTCTGTAGAACGAAGGTAGAATTGGACATTGATGCCCTCTACGACATGCGTAGAAGCACCATTGAAATCATATTCAAGCCTTGTTATCATTCCACCAGCCGGGATTTCATCGGCATGATAAATTGTTTGAGATATACTATTGTGATAATAATAGTTAACTGGAGCTTCATCAGACCTTGTCGTACTATTTTCGTTTCCAATATAGACTACTGCTGTGCCTGCTGGTTGCACATCTACAGACATAATTTCGGTGTTATTATCAGCTGGATTAATATCCGCTGTATAGTCTACAAAACCGTATATCTGCATTGCACCAGATGTAGTGGGTGTCCATATTACATTGATGCTCAGTATCTCTGCGGAGGCTATAGTTAGCCCTTGTGCTGTTGCTATTTGAACATTATTTCCACCCTCTACTACCTGCATGAGTCGCACATTGTAAGCCGTCCCAGCTATCGATTGAGCGGACATGTTACGGACTAAGACTTGATAAACATTTTCTTGTTGCGCTGTAGGAGTCAGTGAGCCAAAAATATCCCAAGCTGCAAGATCATTTAATCTCGGTAACATCGTGATGTTTCGTGTGCTTGTTTCATTTTCTAAAATCTGGATGTTTGTCTCTTGTGCATCTAAATATAAATCTTTTTTAGCTGTGACACTTATCGTTCCTTGAGGGATAAATGAGATAGTATAGACACCATCTGGACCAGATATCCCCTGTCTGTTTGAACCATCTACAGATACAACCGCACCTTCTACTGCTGCTGGCGGTGTGCCTGTAGTGACAGTCCCTGTGAGCGTTCCCATACCTTCACTGCTGAATATCAAGGTGATATTCGGGAAGGATTCAAGGCGACCACTCGCGGTAGGTAAATTGGCTGGATCATAAGGTGGGTCTGACGCGCTTCCGTCTCTTCTTACAAACATTGTTCTTTGATTGGGAGTTGAGGTATTTCTCCAGACATTGGTGTTCTGGATCTGAGAAGCATATGGTTTTACACCCATGATAACAAGATTACCACCGCTATATATATAAGGAGTATCTAAAACTATTGGCATATCTACCCAGCCAGAGACATTTACTGGTAAAATTCCAGACCAGACATGAGTAAAATTCTCAAAGTCTACCCAACTAGTTGTAGTAGGAAACGATTCTTGGTCAGTTTCTCCTATATAAAGCATCAATTCTATATCTGTAGCAGTAATATTTCCAGCACCATTGAACTCGTAGATGACTTCTGTAAGTAAGCCACCAGCTGTAATATCGCTTGCATGATAAATCGTCTGTGTGACACTCGTTCTATACCAATAGTCAAAAGGAGCGGTTATATTAGTGACCGTGCTACTAGGGTTGCCTATATAGACAGTTCCCGCTGGCATATGACGAATTTCGTTTGAGAAAACAGGGTCAGATTCATTGTTATTGCTGTAAACAGCAGTTACAATATATCTATGTAGTCCCCCATCAAGATTAGCCCAAGAGGGGTCGTTTATAAATAGATTTGTGACTCCAGTATTTATCGTTATCCATGTAGATGGATCTGTATGATTTCCTGAAGGTGCTCGGTAGATATTGTAGCTTTCAAAGGCTCTAGAATCAGAGGAAATATTTTGTCTATTAACAAAAGGTGTAGGGAAAGGTCTGAAAGCTGATGATGAGTTTGTTTTTGACGCTCCTGCGATGATAGTTATGTTTTCTTCTGAGCCACCTTTATCATTTGAACTGATTATTAAGTTTCTATGCTCAGTATCGTAGCTATGATGAGGAATATGGGACAAAACTACTTCTTGACCACTTGGTGCAGAAGCTACTCCCTTTATCATCCAATTTTCTATATCTGGGTCTCCCGGAACGCCATTAGACCATTCACCTTCGATAAAGGTCAGATTACCATAACCATGCATTCCGCCATTTACTAAATCTGTTAAAGCAGCTGGATTACCGCTTGAATAAACATTGTAACCAATCCAAAGTTCAGCATTGGTTGGTATTGGAACAGGTTCTGTCAGCTCTATTTCATTCCAAGCTGATGATATTACTCCTGTCAATGCTTGTGTATGAACGAGAGTTCCTGGTATAGGAATAGCACTCGGCCCACCAGAACCGCCTGTCCATACTCGAATCTCAAAAGTTCCACCAGTGAAATTACCCGTATGGAAAGATACTTTTGTCAATAATCCACCGGATATCCCGAGAGCATTGAGTTGAGCAACGCTGTATCTATGTGCCGAGGTTACGCCCGGTGCTGTTCCCCATGCACCGCCTCCATAAGCAAACTCACCACCCCAGACTTGGTTCGTGATATGAGTAAATTCTATGGCATTGGGATCTGGTATAAATGGCGCATCCCATGTTACATTTACAGAATTACCAGAAGCATGTATAGTAGCTACCACATTACGCGGTGGATAGGTAAGCTCATAAACAAAGACATTACCCAGATTCAAATCTTGAGATCCCACATCCAACTGATGTGTTGAAATACTATATCCCATAGCAGTTACGGTCAAGGTATAAGATTGGTTTGCAAAAACATTGGGTATAGTGAAAACTCCTTGTGCATTTGATGTAACAGGACCAAATGGTGCATATCCTGTCAATGTGACAGTTGCTCCCGAGACTGGTAAATCTGTATCAGAGGCTATAATTGTCCCAGAAACTGTAACTGTGTCTGTTGCCTCTAAAGAAAAATTCTGTGTAATAGTTTCCTCGGCGATTATAGTCACAGAATGAGTTTGAGATACATAACCAAGCAAAGATGCAGTCACATTGTAGGTGTTTGCCGATAAATGGCTTATTGTGTATTGACCTTGAGCATTCGTCTCAACTACTCTATTCGTGCCTTCTACGGCAACACTTGCCCCTGATAGTGGAGTTCCACCGCTTGTGACTGTCCCAGCCAATGAACCTAAACCACTTGTGCTGAACATCAAAGTGATATTAGCGTTATTTGGAGACAGGGTAAATGAACCAGGTGTAAATATACCTAATTCTGGATCATAATCTGGTACTCCCGGTGGAGGATTGCCGTCTGTATGAAGCCAAAGTGTTCTATTGCCGCCTGATGCTGTATGCCGCCAGACATTGTTGTTTGGTATTTCACCTGTCCAATGCGGCTTTTGAACCATTATGACTAAATTTCCACCTGTATAAGCAAAAGGTGTGTTAAAGACGATAGGTATATCATGCCATCCCTGTACATTGGTTGGCAGTGAGCCTTCCCACACCAATGTAAAGTTTTCATAAGTGACAAATTCGCCAGCATTATTGGCAGCGAAGACATTTTTATCAGTCGTGCCTACCCACATTTTAAATGGTATGTCTGCTGGCGGAGGTGTCGTACTGCCTTGATATTCATAGACAACCCCTGTCAATAAACCACCAATATTAATATCTTCACCTAAATAGATTGTCTGAACAATACTTCTTCGCCAATAATAATTAAATGGGGCATTTGTAGAATTTAAGGTGCTAGTAGGATCGCCGATATAAACCATTGCAGTTCCTGCCTCAAGTATATCCAATGTTATTGGCTCTGTAGCATTGTTATCTTGGTTTGTATCTATTGGAAAATCTGCAAACCCATATATTTCCATTGATCCTGAATATTCGGGTATCCAAGATACATCTAAAGTCATAGTTTCGCCAGCAGCTATTGTTTGACCTGATGCTGAAGCAAGAACTATATCTGTTCCACCTGTCACTACTTGTCTAAGTCGCACATTGTAAGCAGTTCCCGCTATTGAGGAAGCTGACATATTTCTGATGGTTACCTGATATATATTCATTGTTTGAGCTGTTGGCATTGTATTACCAGTGATTGTTAAAGCTGCGATATCGTTTTGTGTTGGACTCATACTGATATTTCGCGTCGTTGTTTGGTTAGCTACTATTGAAATATTTGTTTCATGAGCATTTTGATACAAATCTTTTGTTGCCGTGATATTGATAGTCCCCGGTTGGATGTGCGAAATCGTGTAAGCTCCAAGTTCATCGCTGATAGCACTGTTTGAGCTACCATCTATCGAAACTGTTACTCCAGCTAAAGGATTACCACTAGTGCTGACAACACCTGATAAAGTTCCCAATCCGGATGTGCTAAATATGAAACTAGCATTAAAAATTAAGGATTGAACTGATGATGCAGCCGGTAATGAAACCGAAGGATTATATGTAGTAGTGTCTGAGATAAGATTGAGTGTCCTACCAGTACCTGTTGCTGTTGTTTGCCAACCGGTTGTGGAACCAGAAAGGTCGTCTTGCATCAGTTTATGATACATGATAGCTAAATTTCCACCAGTATATGGAAATGGTGTGTCCAAAGTGATCATGATATCAACTATTCCTGTCACATTTACTGGTAAAGTTCCTTCATAAACTAAAGTAAAATTATTAAATGGTATCCAGCTACTTGAGGTAGCGAAAGTATCAGGGACATTTTCGCCAGAATGCAGATAAAGTCGCACAGGGAAAGTATCATGAGCTAAGCCTTCACCACGGAACCTTAATGTTACATCTGTTATCAGACCAGTCGCTGTTATTTCGCTGTCTAAATAAATTGTTTGTCCTACATTGTTTCCCCACCAATAACTAAATGGCAGAGTATTGTTAAATGTAGTGCTATTTTCATCACCGACATATACTTCGAGAACGCCTTCGGGAAAAACTCTGACATTTAAGGGTGGACTTTGGTTGTTCGCTGGGTTTTCATCTGCTCCCCATACAATTTCTCCATGAATAGGGAATAAACCTGTAGTATTGGGTGTCCAATTGAAATTGAATAGATGAAAAGCACCACTTGTTAAATTTACACCTGCCTGTGTCCCGATTTGTGTTGTGCCTTGCGTCAGGCGGACTGTGTAACCATTGGCGGGATTGGCGCCCAAATTATCTACTCTGAAAGAATAGGAATTTGTTGTATTGACATTGACAGTGACAGGACCTGTTACAGAAGTAGCAGATAAATCATTGTCAAGCTGATTTTCTGCAAACCCGCGTATCATCCAATGATCGTCATATATTCCACCTTCATGTGCATACAATGTCGTCCATGTCGTTCCATCAAAAACTACATCTCCAAATCCATACAATGCTGGTGGATCATCCTCATATCCAGCCCAGATAGACCCTACATTGCCAGCTGCATTGGTGTCAGCTGTCCAACTGATCCACAATTCTTGACTGCTCAGAATTGGAATTTGCGTATCAAGGATGACTGTAGTCCAACTATTAAAAGTCGGGGTGAATGGTTGTTCTAAAACCAGAGTTCCCGGATTGAAAGTTCCCATTGCACCACCAGTATTTGAACCTCCGGTGCGTATCTGAATCCTGTAGTTCTGTGCAACTGCTTGACTTTGAGCTGGGCTACTCACAATGATTGCAACCCGCGTCAAAACATGGCCTGCTACTCCTTTTTCTATCAGTTGAGCAGGTGTAAACCTGTGCGTAGGTATCCAGTCTGGATGTCCATAAAAAAAGTCATGCGACGCATAGTCGCCTTTTAAGTGAGTAAACCATACATTTCTCTCACTGCCTTCTGAAAATGGTCCTAAACCATCTTGACCAAACCAAATCCCTTCTGTAGGGATATCATACTTTTCAATAGCGATTCCCCTCTCTGGGTTGATTGTTCTTTGATTTTCTTGAGCGGTTAATAATCCAATCATCAAGCCCATCAATAAAATTACTAAGAGGACATGTTTAAACTGTCCTTTACCTAAAAGTAATTTGTTCATAATCGTCTCCTATATTTTATTTATCTATTTTTCTCAAAAATTTTAACACTAAAAATACACACTTTATGCTACTCTCAGAACATTTACTATACAAAATAACATGATCTTGAAACTTTTGGACATGTAAAAAAAAAGCCATGTTTTTGTCAAATCTTTTTTTTCCCCACTTTTCTTATTGTAGTGGCAATCTCCGATTGCCATAGACTTCAGTTCTTATTCTTTGAATACTCCAGAGGAATTATGGCTTCGTAGCGGCAATCTCCGATTGCCATAGACTTAAGTTCTTATTCTTTGATTATTCCAGAGGAATTATGGCTTGGTTGAAATTGGTTACCATAATAAAGGTTACATCCCGTAGGAGTCCACTCCGAAAACCCGACTTTTAATTAATTATTAACATACTATGCACATGCCGAAGGTATGTGAAGCTAGGTAGAAAAAAAATCTATAAAAACCTCTCCTACCCTGAAAGGGTAGGTCGTTTAATAGGGTGGGACGAAAGGAGATATAGAACTTCTGTAGAAAATGCTATTAATCTCATTACAATAATCGCCCCACCCTTTCAGGGTGGGGTAATTTGGTGTATGTCATTTTCTATTAAACGTCCGACACCTTCGGTGTGCGTAAGGTATGATTTTATGAAAATATACTTTTCGGACTGCACTCAATAACACATTATGATAATATCTTATGCACCAAAAAATAATAAAATGTATCAAGAAAAAATATCTTATGTTTATATATTGTTAGATAAGAATAAAACATGAATAAAAACAATATAAAAAACATTACAAAAAACTCTGCTGTCATGTCTATTGCAGTTTTTTTTAGTAGAATTTTAGGACTTGTTCGTGATCAAGTCATGGCTGCGTTTTTCGGAACAAGCTTTATCAATGATGCTTTTAATATAGCATTTTACATTCCAAATTTATTGAGGCAATTATTTGGAGAGGGAGCTTTATCGGCTGCCTTTGTGCCTATTTACAATGAATTTGGTTTGAAAAGAGGAAAAAATTATCAATTTATTTTTGCTCTCAATGTATTGTCTATTTTGTCTTTTTTCTTGTTGGTATTAAGTTTGTTAGGTGTAATTTTTGCTCCTTTGATTGTCAGAATTATTTACCCCGGTTTAAGTGTTGAAACTTCAGAGCTGGCTATAAAATTATGTCGATTAATGTTTCCTTATATGTTTTTTATTGGTTTATCATCAACCTTTATAGCCATTTTAAATTCTCATAATAAATTTTTTATTACTGGTTTATCATCGGGACTTTTGAATATTGGTTGGATTATTTTTGTTTTATTCGGAGCTTATGTTTTAAAAAAAGAAACTTCAGACTTGGTGTATTTTGCTGCTTATGGAGTCATGCTTGGCGGTTTTTTACAAACTATCATCAATCTGCCTATTTTGAAAAAAGTTGGCTATCATTTCAAAATCATACTTCGCGTAAAAACTACTGCTATGAAAATGCTCTGGAAAAGGTTTTTACCCGGTGTCATTGGGGTTGGAGTTCGTGAAATTTACCTCATTACAGATGCCCTGATAGCTTCTTTTTTGCCTATAGGAAGCATCACCGCTCTCGGTTTTGGGAGTCGTTTGATGCAATTACCTCTCGGAATTTTTGGCATTTCTGTGGGAACTGCTGTCCTACCTGAATATTCAAGGCAATTTACAGAAAAAAGATGGACTGATATTTCTGAAACGCTAAGCTATTCTCTACATTTCATTTTATATTTTCTCGCTCCTATTACGGTGATAATGATTATGGGTAGTGATGTTTTTATCCGTTTGCTTTTTCAAAGAGGATTATTTGATGAAACCGCTGTTCAAATGACTAAACTGGCTCTGATTTATTACACCATTGGTCTTAGTTTTTTAGGGTTAAATCAAGTCATTACTCCCTTATTTTATGCTGTTAAAGACACTAAAACTCCTGTTAAAATTGCCGCTTGTATGCTTTTTTTGAATATAACTCTAAAAATTATTTTGATGCAGTTTATGGATCATGCTGGTATCGCATTGGGGACGAGTATAACTGCTTTTGTTCAATTTTTTGTGATACTAATATTGCTAAAAAAGAAATTGCCGGAAATAAAACTTCTTGTTCCATTGAAAAATATTTTGAAATTATTTATCATCCTGGCTGTTTTAGTTGCTATTATATGGATTTCTAAAATTTTCTTATTCAATATTTTTTCAAGCATAGAACAGACCAGCGGATTTATAAACAATTTATTTTATGCTGTTTCCTTATTGACAATTGCTTTTGTCACCGTAATTATTGGTTTTCATTTTTTAAAACCAGTGTATTACCAAGAAGTTGCCAGTAGGCTTATTGCAAGGTTGAGAAGGAAGAACAATTTATGAAAAATGATAATCTACCCGATAAAATTGAGCTTCATGACAAATTAGCCAATCTTCCCATAGAACCCGGCGTTTATTTGATGTATGACAAAAACAAAGTTGTCATCTATGTGGGAAAAGCAGCCAATCTAAAAAATCGTGTCAAAAGCTATTTTGGAGGCTCTGCACTTGATAATAAAACTACTCATTTAGTTACAAATATCAACGATTTTGAATATATTATCACTAATTCTGAGCAAGAAGCATTTATTCTCGAAGCAAACCTTATCAAGCAATATCAACCGAAATACAATATTGTATTAAAAGATGATAAAAAATATCCTTTTATCAAAATTAATCTTAAAGAGGATTTCCCTTGTATTGAAATAACTCGTGATTTGCTTAAAGATGGAAGTTCATATTATGGACCTTACACCGATTCGAGACAGTTGAGAAAACTACTTAGAGATTTGGAATGGATTTTTCCTCATAAAACATGCAAGAAAAATGTTGTAGAAAATGTGAATATTATTCCGCAGCAGACTTCTGGAAAAAGAGCTTGCCTGAATCATCAAATGGGTAAATGTCCCGGTCCCTGTATTGGTAAAATTTCAAAAGCTGATTATACAAAACTTATTAATAAAATATCGAAATATCTACTCGGAAAAGATGATGATATAATTAAAGAATTGAAGTCAGAAATGGAGGATTGTGCTGAACATCTCGCTTTTGAAAAGGCTGCTAGGTTGAGAGATCAAATGAACTATATTGAGACTCTAAAAAAGAAACAACATGTATATTTTAACGACCTTCAAGATAGAGATATTATCGCCTTTTACAAAGAAGAAAAACATATTGCTGTCACTATCCTGAAAATGATAAATGGTAAAATAAGTAATAAAGAAGTCTTTAGTTTTAAAAATTATGCAGACGAAAGACCTGAAGCCGTTTTGAGAGCTTTTTTATTACAATACTACAATCCCCCACCACCTCACAAGGCAGGCTCAAGGGAAGATTTACAGGATAAAGAAAAAAATCTACCTTTTCAAATCCTCCTTCAAATCGAACCAGACGATTTTGATTCTCTCAATATTATTTTTAATAAAAGACTCTTAGTCCCTGCCAGAGGAGAATATAAACAACTCATTGAAATTTGCAAAAAAAATGCCTTTGACTACATTGAAAGCATTAAACTCAGTCATCTCAGAAAATCTACCCGCACTATTATCTCTATTCAAAATTTAAAAGAATTTATAGGTCTAAAAAAACTACCCCGAAAAATTGTTTGCATTGATGTGTCTACAATTCAAGGCTCTGAAACGGTTTCTTCTCTGGTTTTTTTTGAAAATGGAAAACCACTAAAAAAACAATATCGACATTTTATTATTAAATCCGTTGTAGGACAAGATGATTTTGCTAGTATAGCGGAAACATTGAGTAGATATTTAAGCAATTTAAAAATTACCAATGATGAAGCAAAAAATGAAGTTGTAGACAAAATTTGGGAAATTCCTGATTTGATTATCATTGATGGGGGTAAGGGTCAGTTAAGCTCTGCAGCAAAGATTTTATCTGATTTTAAAGGCAATTTAACACAAACAGAAACCAAAATTGATAATAAATTTTTATCTATAGAAATTATCTCGATTGCCAAAAGAATTGAAGAAATATTTCTTGTAGGTCAGTCTGCATCTATCATCATTCCCAAAACAAGTTCCGCACTCAAACTTATCACTCAAATTCGTGATGAAGCACACAGATTCGCTATCAGTCACCATAGAAAAAGACGCTCCAATAGAGTTCTCAGTAGCAAACTTGACAATGTCAAAGGTCTCGGAGAAGAAAAAAAATTTTTACTCTTAAAAGAATTTGGCTCAGTTGAAAATATTAAAAATGTAGAAAAAACAGAACTTATGAAAATTAAAGGAATAGGGGAAAGTCTAGCTGATAATATTTTAAATACAATAAAAGAATAAAAAATCCATTTTCCTATAAACTCCCGAAAATCAGTGAAAATCAGGCCAATCTGTGTTCCCAAATATCTGCTTTCAAAAAAAACTTGTCAAAATTTCTTATTTAAAATTTTTGGTTACAATAATAAAAATATATTTGTTTATAAAGAGGTAATTATGGCTAAAACATCTGATATACGAAATGGTATGATGATTGAATTTAAAAATGGTATTTACCAAATAACTGAGTTTCTACATGTCAATCCAGGCAAAGGACAAGCCTTTGTCAGAACTAAAATGAAGAACATCAAGACTGGTAAAGTTCTCGAAAACACCTTTAAACTCAGCGAAGAACTTATTGAAATCAGAGTTGAAAAATTTCGCAAACAATATCTTTATCGCGATGGCGAACACCTTATTTTCATGGATTTAGATTCTTATGAGCAAACTCCTATTGATATTGAGATTGTTGGTGAAGATATCAAATATCTCATGGAAGGAATGGAACTCGACATGCTCCTCAGCGAAAAAGGCGAAGTCATGGGTATCGACCTCCCAATCACTGTTATTCAAACCATAGCTGAAGCAGAACCAAATGTCAAAGGAAATACCGCTTCCTCTGGTGGTGGTAAAAAAGCTGTTACAGAAACCGGCCTCGTTGTTATGGTGCCTTTCTTTGTTGAGACTGGAGAAAAAATAAAGATTGATACTCGAACTGGAAATTATATGGAGAGAGCATAAATAGATGATTGTTAATGGAAAAGAAGTTCATCTTGAAGCAAAAGTTTTTCTTTTGGACTTTTTAAAAAAACATAACTATGATCTAAATAGAATAGCTGTTGAAAAGAACGGAATGATTGTTCCCAAAAAATCTTTTGATACAGAATTGATCTGTAATAATGACAAAATTGAAATTGTTAATTTCGTGGGTGGTGGTTGAAAAAAGTTACTCTCTTAGGAAAAAATAAATATGCATGATCCCTTGATTATCGGTGGAAAGAAATTTAATTCTCGATTTATTCTCGGTTCCGGGAAGTTTTCTTTAGATATGACTAAACTGGTGATAGAAAATGGTGGTGTAGAAATGGCTACTTTGGCTTTGAGAAGAGCTAATACAGGAGGAAAAGAGAATATTTTGGATTTTATACCCAAAGGTATTACGCTTCTACCCAACACTTCAGGAGCCAGAAACGCCAAAGAAGCTGTTCGTATTGCACATCTCGCTCGCGAGCTGGGTTGTGGAGATTTTATCAAAATAGAAGTTATTAATGATAGTAAATATCTTCTTCCGGATAATCATGAAACTATTAAAGCTATCGAAATTCTTGCTAATGAAGATTTTATAGTTATGCCATATATGTACCCAGATTTAATCGCCGCAAGACAAATGCGTGATGCTGGTGCTGCTTCCATTATGCCCCTCGGATCGCCTATTGGTAGCAATAAAGGTCTGTTAACCAAAGATTTTATTAAAATTTTAATAGAAGAAATTGATTTACCTATCATCGTCGATGCAGGTATTGGTAGACCCTCACAAGCCTGCGAAGCAATGGAACTCGGCTGTGCTGCCATCATGGCAAATACTGCTGTCGCTACTGCAAATGATATCCCTTTGATGTCTTTAGCTTTTAAAAAAGCCATTGAAGCAGGAAGACTAGCATGGTTAGCTGGATTAGGACGAATTTTAGAGTTTGAAGCAGAGTCTTCTAGCCCTTTGACAGGATTTTTAGATTAACTTTAGTGGCTTTCGCATTGATAAAAGCATGTTTTCATAAAATCATACCTTTCGTGATGCTGTCTGTAGTGGCGGAGCTTGCCTCCGTCCAAACATATTGTATAATGGCAAATTGGACGGAGGCAAGCTCCGCCACTACAATCACATACTACCGAAAGTTGACACATATAGGGTAACCCTTGCGTTTACCAGCAATTTAAGCGGGTAGGGACAAGCTATAACCATACAATTTTGCTCTTTTCGTAGTGAAACCGACTCTTCGAAGAGAGGTCATTTATCGGGGGGGGATTAAATTATGAACAATATCTTAAATATAATTTTTCAATTTATAAAAAATTATTCTTATGAAAAATACTCTGAAAATGATATTTCAATTTCTTTACAAAAAGAATCTTTAAATATTCATGATTTCGGTGTATTGTTATCACCAGCTGCCGAATCTTTTCTCGAAAAAATGGCTCATCGTGCAAAAAATGAGACACGAAAACATTTTGGCAATGCTATCTCCTTATATACTCCCTTATATTTATCAAATTATTGCGAAAATAATTGTATCTATTGCGGATTCAATACAGAAAATAAAATAAAAAGAGGAAAATTGTCTTTACCAGAAATAGACAATGAACTAAAAGCAATAGCTAATACTGGATTGAAAGAAATCTTGTTATTAACTGGCGAAGATAGATCCAATACAAATGCAGATTATATTGGCAAAGCTATAAAACTTGCCTCAAAATATTTTACCACTATTGGCTTGGAAATATATCCACTCAATGTGGATGAATATGCATATTTATATAGTTGTGGTGCTGATTTTGTGAGTATCTATCAAGAAACTTACGACATAGATTTGTATCAAAAACTCCATGTCTGTGGACCCAAAAAAGATTTTATTTATCGTTTTGAATCTCAGGAAAGAGCTTTAAATGCCGGTATGAGAGGTGTTAGTTTGGGGTTTCTCTTAGGACTGGGAGATTTTCGTAAAGATGCTTTTGCTACAGGATTACATGCCTATTTTTTACAACAAAAATTTACAGATGCCGATATAGCATTTTCTGTTCCAAGATTGAGAATAAATAGTTTTAGTGACCCAAATTTCAATTCTCAGATTTCTTCTGAAAAAAATCTTTTACAAACTATGCTGGCTTATAGATTATTTATGCCTTTCTCATCTATAGCGATTTCTACACGCGAAAGAGCAGCTTTTAGGGACAATGTTATTGGTATAGCTGCGACAAAAATATCAGCTGAAGTTAAAACTAGTGTAGGAGGACATATTGAAAAAAAAGGTGATGAACAATTTCGAATTTCTGACTCAAGAAATGTTTCACAAATCCATAATGCTATAATTAGTAAAAGATTACAACCTATATATGCCGATTTTATTAGTATGAGGATTACTTAATTAATGACCGCATTCCGAAAAGTATATTAATAAAATTTTACCTTGCATAAGCCTCTTAGGTATGTGAGTCTCCGTAGCAGAAATCTCCGATTTCCCACTCCAAAATTTTACCTTACACATGCCGAAGGTATGTGAAGCTATGTAGAAAATGATGTAAAACCACAAAACCGCATCCCGTAGGGATGCAACCAATCTATTGGCATTCGTAGGGAACGCATGTATGCGTTCC
>WRLO01000074.1 GCA_009777575.1 Candidatus Cloacimonadota bacterium | reverse complement strand
TGATTTCTCTTGGAAATATATTTTCATTGATAGTCGAAATCAAGAAATATATGACTCCATCTGTATTATAAACTGATTCAGTCTTATTCTCCGAAAATATATAGTTGTTATACCATTTATTCAAAAGATGCATTGCTTTATTTTTATTCAAAGGATATTGACCGGCATTTATGTAATAGTCAAAGATATCACTGACATCTTTTTCAGTAAAGCCCAGAATATTGTTGAATTTAGGCATCAAAGAGATATTCGTCCCTATATTAAAGCCACTGGACACATCATCAAGAGTGATAGGTGAGACACCGGTCATAAAGAGTCTTGAGAGGGTAGGTCTCATACCTGAAGTTAAAGATTTTAAAGAACGAAAGAAATCTTTGAAAAAACCATTCTGACAAGTTATTTTCTGATATAATTCAGCACCTTCTTCAGAAAGTAGAGCATTGGTAAAATTGTCGTATTCATCGATAAAGATGTAGAATTTTTGGTTGGTTCCAGATAATTCCTCTGCTAATATTTGTAGCTTTTGATTTGCAATATTCGTTTCATTAGTTAACTCTTGTATATATTCTGGGATAATATCTTTATATTTTTTTAAAAAACCTCTAATTTTTATATTACAATAGTCATTGAAACTTTTTTGTAGATCATCTTCAGCCTGAACTACTGCCGAAAAATCGAGATACAAAACAAGATATTTGCCTCTTTCTTCTGTTTGATGCTCATGAATCCAAGTGCCTTTAAATAAAGTGTCAAAATTGTTTTTATTGGCAATATCATAGTATAGGGCAAGCATCGACAAAAACATCGACTTCCCAAAGCGTCGAGGTCGGATGAGGAAATTGAAAGGTGTTCTCGCTATATCGGGGATAAACATCGTCTTGTCTACATAATATGCATTTCTTTCTGAAATATCGGCAAAACTCGAAATGCCATATTGGATAGTCTTGATTCTTTCCATAATTACCTCTTGATAAATTACAATTTACAAATAATAAATATAAAACAATTTTTTTTTATTTAGGTTTTATGTCAAGTTTATTCAAAGATTTATTTTTTTGTAGAAAATTTGCATATAAATCTTGATGTGTTCTATTTTTCTTAAATATGCCAAAAATTAGTGTTCTACATAATTTTTTTATTCATTTAAGATTATTAAATTTCAATAAGCTAAAAATCTTCAAAAAAAATATTTACCACTTTTTTCACTTTTTTGCTTGCAAAAAAGCAGGTTTTTAAAGATAGTTACACAACATTATAAAAAAACCGTTTTCGCCCAATCAATTCTATTCTAATTCTATCCTAAGAGCAAGTTTTACTCCCCCTTCTCTCATAAATCCTCAATTCTCACAGCATGTTGCAACTATGCTTCATAAACATTTTATAGCAAAAGGGATGCTGACCCATAAGTGTCAACTTTTCACAATTTTTTTCCGTTATGGCAATCTCTTATTAGTATTTTACAATGGTTTATGGCAATCGGAGATTGTCGCTACGAACAAAAGTTGGCACATATGGAAATGACCCTTTATCGTTGGGGAAATGAAATCTCAAACTTTAGATGACCCCTTTAATTAGTTAATTCAATTTATATTCCAATACAACACTTATGCCCTAAAAAATACCCTTCTAATAGGTTTTTTTATTTATTCCTTGACTTTTCATGTAATTTTTAAAAAGTTGTAAAAAGATATTTTATAATTAAGATTTTTAGGGAAGAATAAATGAGTATTGGATTAGGGTTTAAAACTTATGTTTTATTTATATTTTTTATTATTTTTATTGGTAGTTTACTGATAATGAATACTTTTTACACAAAGCAACAGAACGCTTTTAGCAATGCTTTTTCTACATTAAGAAGTTTATCAACAAATTTTGAAACTTTGTCCGAAGAGGAATCCAGTTCAGAAATAAATGAAATTCTGGATAGAATTGGTATGCTTCAGATTGAAACCAGGCTGTATTCTTCGATAATGTTGTTTTTTATATTTATTCTTTCTTGTTTTTTATTCATATTTCTTATATTTAAACTTACAAAGCCATTACATGAACTACTAAAAGCCACCAAAAACATTAAGGGGGGGGATTATAATGTTTATATCAGCCCCACTGGAGTGAAAGAAGTTGCTGATCTTGCAAAATCTTTCAATGAAATGTCTAAAGAGTTAGAAAATACCCAACAAAGATTTTTATTATCACAAAAACAAATGATTTGGAAGGACCTAGCTCGAATTTTGACCCATGAAATAAAAAACCCTCTGACACCAATCCAATTGACCACACAAAGAATGGAAGAAATTTTTTATTCAGACAAGAATAAATTTGAGGAAATATTTCCAGAATCACTACAGCTCGTTTATCTTGAAATTAATAATTTGCAAAATTTAGTTACATCATTTTCTTCTTTTGCAAAGGATGTTACTGTTAACCAGACCGTTTTTGACCCTGCAATCGCAGTTTATGAAATAATAAAACCATATATGAAAAAATATGATATTGTCCTTAATCTACAAGATAACCAAAGAATTAATTTTGACAATACTCATTTTTATCAAATTGTCACAAACATCTTTCAAAATGCTATAGAATCATTTGATTTAGGTCCAAATTATGCTTATGTAAATTATCCTAAAGAAAGCCCTAAAATATTTATTGATCTCGAAAAAAGCAACTCTTATATCACCCTAAAGATAAGAGATCAAGGTCCCGGTATTGGTTCAGATGATTTGCCTCGTATTTTTGAACCTTATTTTACTAAAAAGAGTAAAGGAACTGGACTAGGTTTAGCCCTCGTAAAAAAATTATGTGAAGCAAATCATTGTTTTGTTAGGGTTAAATCTATTGTTGGCGAAGGAACTGTTTTTGAGCTTATCTTGGAGGATAAAGCATGAAAATTTTGATAATTGACGATGAAAAAAGTATCGGTATCAGTTTAAAAAATATCTTTGATGATGAGGGTTACTTCTCAAAATGGGTAACTTCATGCGCTGAATCATTGCCATATTTTGAGAAATGGGAACCAGATTTGATTTATTTAGATGTGAAAATCAAAGAGGAAAATGGCATAGAGTTTTTAGAAACATTAAGAGAAAAAGGAATCGATACTCCAGTCGTGATGATTTCAGGACATAGCGGCATTAAAGAAGCCGTTCAAGCTATGAAAGCAGGCGCTTTTGATTTTTTGGAAAAACCTTTGAACCTGACCAGAATAAAATTGACTGCAAGAAATGCTTTTGAATTTTCCTCACTAAAAAACAATTATTCTCGGCTCAAAGACGATTTTATTCAACAATACAAGATTATTGGAAATAGTCCTAAACTTTTAGATACTCTGGAGATTGTTAAAAAACTTGCTAAAACAAACTCAAAAGTATTAATCAGAGGTGAATCAGGAACAGGTAAAGAACTAGTAGCATTTGCTTTGCACAACCTTAGCAGCCGCTCAAATATGCCCTTTATTAAATTTAATTCGGCTGCAATTCCATTAGATTTGATAGAAAGCGAGCTTTTTGGACATGAAAAAGGAGCTTTTACAGGGGCTGTATCATCAAAAAAAGGGAAAATTGAACTTGCCGATAAAGGCACTTTATTTCTTGATGAGATTGGTGATATGAGCCTTTCTGCGCAATCGAAAATTTTAAGAGTATTACAAGAGGGAGAACTACAAAGAGTGGGTTCAAATGAGACTATTTTGGTAAACACAAGAATTATTGCTGCTACCCATAAAAACCTCGAAGAGATGATAACACAAGGTCTTTTTAGAGAAGATTTATTCTATAGACTCAATGTTGTTCCTATTACATGCCCCCCCCTTCGTGAAAGAAAATCAGATATACCTATATTAGTTGATTTTTTCTGTAAAAAATTTTCTTTTGAACTAAATATGCCACAAAAAATTTTTACGAAAGAAGCTTTGGAAATGATAAATCAATGGTCTTTTCCGGGGAATGTTCGTGAACTAAAGAATATGATAGAAAGATTGTATATTTTTGTCGATGATAACGAGATAAAGATTAAGGATATTGAAAATTGTAATTTACATTCATATAAAATTAAATCACTATCTCTTAATTCTAATGTCGACATAGATAACCTAACATATTTTTTACAAGAGACTAAACCATTCAATGATAAAAAAGATGAATTTGAAAGACTTTATTTAAAAGAACAACTGGAAAAAAATGATTTTAATGTCTCCAAAACTGCTCAAATTTTACAAATGCAGCAGTCAAATTTATCAAGAAAAATAAAAGAACTAAAAATAGAAAAAACGGAGGAACGATGAAAACAAAATGGTATCTACTAGGCTGTATGACATCGATTGCTTTATTAATGTTGTTTTTTGCAATATCTATCAACAGCATTATGAAACTTGCAAGTAAACCCACTGCGGTGAGAATTGAGAACAATTCTGTCTTGCATTTAGACTTGAAGGGACAGATTCAAGAGTATACTGAAATTTCTGATATGAATTTCAGTTTTTTACCTGATTCTGCGCATGACATCATTCAAAAAATTAACACCGCTGCTACTGATTCGAGAATCAACGCTATTCTCCTTGAACCACAAGGCATTATAGCAAGCCGTGCCACTGTGAATGAGATTATGGATGCTCTTAACAGATTCAGAGATTCTGGAAAAAGAGTTTATGGCTATATTACTATGGCTACTCAAGCTGATATCTGGCTTTTAGGAGCTGCCGATGAAGTATTTATGAACCCTTCTGCTTCAGCAGGGTTTGTGATGATCGGGTCTGGTGGAACTATTGGATATTACAAGGATTTGCTTGATAAAATCAATGTCACTATGCGCGTTGTCAAAGCAGGTGATTACAAATCTGCAGGCGAACCTTTTGAAAGAAGCACTATGTCACCAGAATTTAGACGAAATATCACTGCTTTGTTTGATGATATTTATGAGCAATTTTTGATCGATTTAGCTAGAAATTTCGATACCACTGTCGGAAATTTCAGATATGTTTTTGAAAGCAGAAATGAATATCTTATTAACCTTGAAAAAGGTATAGAATACGGTATTGTTGACGAGCTTTTACATCGAGATGCCCTTCTCAGGAGATTGAATATACCTGAAGATAGACTCGTCAAGCATACGAGATATACTCCAGATATTCATAGACCGCATGCAAATAGAATTGCTGTAATTTATGCTCAAGGAAATATTACACCTGCTACTCCACAGTTTGGGCAAACAAATATAAATTCAAGGCAATTTTTAAGAATGCTCGATTCTATTGAAAAAGATAACAGTATCAGAGCTGTTGTCATCAGAATTGATAGCGGTGGGGGAAGTGCTTTAGAATCTGAGATTATACACAATAGAATCGCAAAATTACAAGAAATAAAACCTGTGGTTGTTTCTATGGGAGGTACTGCTGCCTCTGGGGGATATTTTGTTGCTGCTAATGCTAACTATATCTTTGCAGACCCATACACCGTAACTGGCTCTATTGGTGTGATTTCTATGATACCTGATTTTAGCGATGCTGCCGATAATCTCGGTATAAATACTTACGATGTCGGACATGGAAAATTTTTATACACTCAAAATACTTGGAGAATTTGGAATAGAGATTTTGAAAATTCAATACAAATCATGACCGACGGAATCTACAATGAATTCAAAACAAGAGTTTCTGAAGGTAGAAATATGAGCATGGATGAAGTTGAAAGGATAGCACAAGGACAAATCTGGTCTGCAAAAGCTGCCTTACAACACAATCTCATTGATGAAGTAGGCGGGTTGCAAGATGCTATCAGTAAAGCTGCTGAAATAGCATCTATAGATAGATATTCGATGGTTTACTTCCCTGAAAGAAAAACTTTAATGGCCGCTATGATGGAAGATAGTCCTTTTAATTTCTCGGTCGCTAGAATGCTCATCAAAAAAGAATTACCTGAATTTATGAGCAGACCTGTAGATAGAGGTATGGATTTATTGAACGACATAATGGTTCATCCTGTTCAAATGAGAAACGAGTTTTTCATTCAGATGGATTAGACATTATGAAATAGCCCTCCTAATATAGGGGGGCTATTTTTTATCTCTTTATTTTTCAATGTTATATCTGACATGCTCTTTCTGTATCATTATAACTTTAAATTATTGTTATTTAAAAATAAAAACAAAGATAAAACCAGCATTTTATATATAAAAAAAAAAAATCAATCAAAAAATCACTTTTTGCTTGACATTTTAGGGTTGTTTAAAATTTTGTAACCTATTAAAAATTTTTTATACAATATAGACATTCAGGAGGAAACAGAATGTTAGAAGATTTACGAAAAAAACAAAAAGGAATAATATGGGCAATGGCAATCCTTTTTGTTCTTGGAATGGTGATAATGGGAGTCATCGAAATGTTTGAACCCGATCCATATGTGGGGACGATTTATGGAAAAAAGATTAATTTGTATGAGTTTGATGCAGAGTTAATAGCAAATTCTAACACATTAAGAGTCCAGGAACCAGACTTGATAAATAATGATGAGACACGCAGACGAATATTGGATGAGACATGGAATCAGATAGTAAATAGAACGGTTTTGGATAGACAATATAAGCGATATAGGATTCGTGTAACACGCAAAGATATCGAACATAGCATATTTGTCGATCCACCTGAAGCTGTGAGAGGTATCCCAAGTTTACAAGTCAATGGAGTTTTTGACTTCAATACTTACATGAGTGTGCTAGCAGAAAATGAACAATTTGCCAATAGCTTAGAAAACTGGCTTAAGCAAACATTGCCTTTTCAAAAATTGGAAAGAAAAATCAAAGATCAGGTTGTTGTCACCGAAGATTCAGTTCGTGTAGATTGGTTAGAAAGAAACGACCGGATATCAGCAAGGGTCATATTTTTCGACTGGAACAGTGTGGAAGCTCAAGAGATAAGTGATGAGGATATATTGGCTCATTACAACCGAAATCGTAACGATTATAGAATCGAGGCTCGTCGACGCTATCGTGTTGTAAGCTTACCATTAGAACCATCACCAGCAGATCACGCAAGAGTCCAAGAAGAGATGAATTTTATCCATGGTATGCTTCTTGAGGGAGCAGATTTTGGAGATATGGCAGAATTATACTCTCAGGATCCGGGTTCAGCAGCGAACAGAGGAACATTGGGATTCTTTGGTCGTGGGAGGATGGTAGCTGAATTTGAAAACATTGCTTTTAATTCAGAAATAGGAGACCTAAGTGAACCTTTCCAATCTCAGTTTGGCTGGCATATTATGCTTGTGACCGACAAAAGAGAAAATGAGCAGGGCGACCCTGAAGTAGAAGCAAGTCATATCTTGATAAGAGTAGAAGCATCTGACAGAACAAGAAATGATTTAAGGATTCAAGGAGATTTGCTCTATGAAAGGGCTGGTGACATTGGTTTAGAAAAAGCAGCCGAAGAAATGAATTTTGAAATTCGTGAAACTCAAGATTTTTTCAGAGATGCAGATTTTATTCCTGGTCTGGGTAGATATCCACATTTGGTAACCGAAGCTTTTTCAAGAAGACTTGGTTATCTAATCGAACCTATCGAAACTCAAGAAGGCACGGTTATGGTCGCCGAGTTGTCTCATAGAGAGGCTGCACATATACAAGATTTAGAACAAGTAACAGAAGTAATTCGTAGAGAATTAGATAGAGAACGCAGAACAGCGTTAGCGATGGAACAAGCGAATGAATTTTTACGCGAGCATTCAGATGAGGAAAGGCTTGAAATAGCTGAAGAAACAGGTTTGAGGATACTAGATTTAACCAATAGGCTCATCACGCAAACAATACCAGGTCTTGGAATGGATAGGGAACTCAATGATGAATTGTTCAAATACAATACAGATGAATGGACATCTGTGATAAATACAGATAGAGGAAGTTTCATAGGATTTATCACAGAACGACATCATCCCGATATGGAAGATTTCTACAACAATTTGGAAAGTTTAACAGCAGAATTGCGAGAAAGAAGAGAACAAACTCATTTCAATGAATGGTACCAAAGAATTATGGATGAAGCCAATGTCCAAGATTTTAGGTATTTACATTACCCATTTTTTTAATGGTAATATGTTGGTTGTTAGTGGTGAAAGAAATATTCATCACTAACAACTGTCTATCAATAGCAAATTATTATCTAGAAAGGTAGAAAAAATGATATGTAATAATTGTAAAAAGAAATTATCACCTATAGATTTGTATTGTATAAATTGTGGTGTGCCTTCAGAAGGTTATCGTCAGCAATTCAATATCAAAACTATCATCAAAGAATCTATAGAGAATTCAAAGAATCAACAATCAAGTAACAATTTTTACTATATCGGAGTAACTATAGTCCTTTTATTAATAATATATCTGACTCATTTTCAGGTAATTAGTAGTATGTTTTGGTTTAATTACCTATTTATAAATATCTCGATGATATTTCTATCGCCATTGTTATTAATGCCATTAGCTTCTATATATACTCCTGTAGCCCCTCTACCCCTAAAAAAAGATGAATCTAAATCAAAAACAGCAAACTTAACAGAACATAAGAAATTATCCGATACAAAGAGATATTATCCACAGTTAGTTCTTTTTGTATTGATTTTAGTTTTGTATTTTGCTGTATTGAAATTAATATGTCAGGGTGATCCTATTTTAAACATTGTGAGATTTATTTTAGTTCTTTGGGGACTTTCTATAGCGTTTCCAGTTCCTTTTTTGATATTTAGTATAAACAATCAAAAAGAAGAAAATAAGGAAAAAATAAGCCAGCAGAACTGTAAAAATATATTTTACCTTTACAAAAGAGGTTATTATGCGGGTAAATATTTGCGTTGGCATCAATTGACATTGTGCTTAGTATGCGGAATATTAAATCTTTTATCAATATTATTGATACTAGTCCCTTTACCAGCAACTATAAATTTTACAGGTAATGTCATGTATATTTGGCATAAAAAACAAGAACAATTTTCACTCTATAATAAAGATAAAGACTATTGATATGAGAATTTATGAAACACATGCTCATTTAGATTTTGATAACTATAAAAGTGATAGAGAAAGGGTATTGATGTCCTGTTTTAAAGCAGGTGTAGAAAAGATTATCAATATAGGAATAGATGCAGAATCTACAGAAAAAAGCTTATTACTCAGCGAAAAATATCCTCAAATAAAAGCAACAGCAGGTTATCACCCATCAACTATTCAAAAATATGATGAAGCACGATTACGAGAACAACTAAAGCATAAAAATATAAAAGCATTAGGTGAAATAGGTCTTGATTATTATCGTATGTATAACCCTGCAGAAATGCAAAAAAAAATATTTGAAGCACAATTACAAATCGCTATAGAACTGAATTTACCAATAGTGATCCATGATAGAGACGCTCATCAAGATTGTTATGAAATCTTGATGAGATATAAACCTAACAAAGTAGTTTTTCATTGCTTTTCAGGTGATGTCAATTTTGCAGAGAAAGTCTTGAATCAAGGCTGGTATATCAGTATAACAGGAGTAATTACTTACAAAAATAGCAATCTAGATAATATTGTCAGAATCATTCCAAGAGATAAACTACTTATAGAAACCGACTGCCCTTATTTACCTCCAATTCCATTTAGAGGGAAAAGGAATACTCCAGAATATTTAGTTTATATAATTCAAAGGATAGCAGATATAGTTAAGTTGCCACCTACGACAATTTCTGAACAGACATTTGTTAATGCAGAAAGATTCTTTGAGTTTTGAAAATGTTTTTATTAATAAATAATAGAAAAAATTAGTTAAAGCAGATATATACTTTATTTTTTTCCTAAATATCCATAACCTAACTCAAAACTCCTAAATCCAGCTCTTCGACTCTATTTTCCATTTCCTTAAGCAAAGCACTTCTTTTTTGTGAACGACTTGGAATATCAGGTGGTCCATGCACAATGAGTAGCCATTGTTCTTTGGGCATGACGAATCTCCAAACGAAAATCAATATATTTGCAATGATGTGAGCCACAATCAAAACAAAAATCGATTTTACAAAAGCGGTTGTAAGTTCGTGTCCAACCTGTAAATAGGAATTAAAAAATGCTATAAAGAACATCGTAATGGAAAAAATTGATGTCCAAGCAGCAACATAATTTCTTTCTTTAATCTCGGTGCGTTTTTTATTCATGCATATCCTCCTTCATGAGAGTGATTGCGATATTGTGAATGTTTGCAGAAGCAGTAGATCGCGGTCTTTTAATAATAAGTGGAGCTTGTTCTCTGACTGATTCTTTGACATTTTTATCAAGTAAAATAAACCCCAGATTGTTAACAGTTTTATTCAAGAAATGCTGAACAATCAGGTTAATTTTATTGTAAATTGTCTTAGACTCATCTTCAGTCTGAGCCATATTTATGACTAATGAAAGGTTCGGGCTTTTTGCTCGGAAAAAAAGCACTTTTATCATCGCATAAGCGTCTGTAATGGCTGTAGGTTCTGGCGTTGTGACAACAATGATTTTATCTGCTGGAAAAAGAAAATCCAAAGTATAGTCAGTTATTCCAGCTCCAGTGTCAATCAGGATATAGTCGAATTCCTTTCTCATATCCATATAAACTTGTATCAGCGCTTGTTGATACATTTTTTGGTTTTGCATCACCATAATATCTCCAGATGAAGCAGACAATATTTTAATACCTCTTGGTCCCTCAATCAGTAATTTTTCTGCTGTTATTTCATCATCTAATAAATTTGCAAGGGTAAATTCAGGGTAAATCCCAAGCAACACATCTATATTGGAAAGGTTCATGTCGGCATCAACGAGAAGTACCTTTTTATTTCTTATCGACATAGCTATTGCTAAATTTAGGATAAAGTTTGTTTTTCCTACACCACCTTTACCACTTGTGATGGCTATGAGCTTTGCTAATTTTCCTTTTTTTAAATCTTTATCACTACTCATAAAGCTTTGAAGTTTTTTTGTTTGGTCATTAGTTTCCATGTTTACCTCTTAAAATAATTTGAGCAAGTTCATTTCTATTGGCGAGACTTATATCATCCGGAATATCCTGCCCAAAGGTGATATAAGAATATGGTTTCTCAAAATCAGCAGCAATATTTACAATGTCTCCCATACCCTCAGTTTCATCCATCTTTGTCAAAATAATACCATCATAAGGGATCATATTAAAATTCTTTATATTATCAGATAAGTCAGAATACTTTGTTGTCATACTCAAAGTGAGATGTATCTCATCAGCTTTTGCTATTCTGATAGTTTCTTTTAAGGAAATCATCTGTTTCATATTTTTGGCATTTAAGCCAGTTGTATCTATCAGAATAAGCTCGTATTTTCTGAGAGAATTTATTTTTTCTGTTAAATCATTGTTGTTGTAAACTGCAACAAAAGGGATCTTTGCTATTTCTGCAAAGGCTTTTAATTGTTCCATTGCAGCTATCCGAAAGCTATCAGCTGAAACAAGAGCTACCTTTCGAGAATATGTATATTTATAAAGAGCAGCAAGTTTTGCAATGGTTGTGGTCTTGCCAGAACCTGTTGGTCCCATTAATAAAACAACTGTAGTTTGATTTTGATTAAATTTTATTGGTCCCGTGATATTGAGGAAATGTTTTATTTTATTATTTAATTTTTTCATTATCATTTCTTCGTCCATTAGCTCTTCACCACTTAATGAAGTAAATATTTCCTCTATCATGTTGTTTGCTAGAGTCAGATTTACCCCATTTTTATTTAGGATTTTTAATATATCTTGTAAATTCTTTGGAATATGAGGTAAATGCTCATATTTTATATGGTTAATTAAAAATTCAATCCTATCTCTTAAATATTCAATATCTTTAGACATAGAGTTCAACTGAGTCTGAATAACTGTTGTGGGTATATTGCTGGTTGTAGGTTGGATAGCAGGTTTTTCAATTAAGGATTGGAAATGAACTTTTTCGGCTTGTGGTTCATCTTTTTTATCTATTGCAGCTGTAATTTCAACTGCGCTTTTCCATTCAGAATGTTCCACACTTCGATTACTCAGGATGATTGCGTCATCTCCGAACTCTTTCTTAATTTGCTTCAATGCTTCTTGCATTGATGGGGCAATAAATTTCTTTATCTTCATCTAAAAACATATCCTTCTCTATAGTTCACAATTTTCTAGAAGGTCAATAAAAATCAATGGCTCTTTTTTGTCAAGAATTTTTTGATTTTTCGGATATAACTTTTTTTGTTATGTCATGAGATTTATTTTATTAACTGTATTTTTTCTCTTTTTCTGTTGTTAAAGGGGTCATCTAAAGTTTGAGAGATGCAAATATATTGTATGTAGTTAATATATAAGGTGTTATGTCAATACATGGACGAAGTAAAGTTCGATAGAAATAGTAAAAAAGGGTATATTTTACGATAATGTTTGAGAAAATCCGAAGTAAAGTTCCACACATTTCGGACTTAGGACACCGCAAGTCACTATGGTCATGTCCCTTATGTATATAAATTGCCAATGTCCTTCGTAAACCTTAGGTACCATTGCTCCAACTGCATATTAGGAAGAAAGGCGGTAAAAAAAGGGTAATTTATTTCCTTGTTTTTTAGTTGTTTAAAGGGTTTTTATCACTCAATTTTTTCTATCCTAAGCCAATATCTATGTTTTTTTTCTTTAACTTTTTATTTAATCTTTAAAAATTCAAATTTATTTTTTGCTTAAAATCGGCAGAAAAAGATGCGAAATTTTTGATGAGGAATTTTGCCTTTGTGATTTTCTGCTGAATTTGCTTGAAAAGTCGACTTTTTTCTCCGATATTATCCATTGATTTTATCTATTCCAACTTTCTAAGGATTCACCATTTGCACCTCTTCATAACTCTATGATATATAAACACATAGCAACTAAAAATAATTTGCTTTTTCTTCGAAAAAGCGAAGAAACACCTTGCTAATGGCAAGGGGGATAGTTCGAGAATCGGCATATAAGCGTATGTGTCGTAAACATATAGAGTTATGACAGATAGTAGTCATCTGAAAGTTCGAGAAAAACTGCAAAAAATGTCAAAAAAGCGAGAATGTTCGACAGAATACGAAAGAAAGTTTGAGATTTTGGGTCTCCAACCGCATGGGGTCATGTCCCTTGTGCTTCAAAATGTTTTTGTCCTGTGAAACTCTTAGGGAACAGTAACTATGTGGCCTCCAATGTGAAAAAGCATCAATTTGGGTAAAAATGTCGAGAAAAAATGCGAAAACCAAGTGCAGTCTCAATATCTGGGACATTTATTCTCATTTTACTCTATGATCTATAGATATAATACACATTAAAAGCATTCTGAAGGAATAGCTCGTTTAGTAGAACTGCCATTTACCCAACCATCACGCATGCCGAGAGGTATGCGACCTTCTAAAACCATCCCCAAATCAACCTTCTCAAAATGAGCAAAAATGCTCGAAATGTCGGCTTTTTCTGATTCTAATTTCATCTGTATCAAATATTTTATCAAAAAGAAACATTTCTTTTTTATGTGTCATGTAACTCTTTAATATTTAAACACATAGCAACGAAAAGTATTTCGCCATTTCTGAAGAAATGACTTGCTAAGAAAGCGGCATATTATATAGTAGCACCAATTAAATGATTATTTAGCATAGAATTGGAGGCTAAAATGACAGACTTAAAAGTCAGAGAAACCGCTGTAAACAGCGAGGTGAATTTTGAAAATGCTGTGACTGAATACTGCTATTCAAACGAGACAAGTGGAGATGAGATATATCCTGTGTCCACTGAGATTTACAAAGAGATGGAATGTGATTTCAATGAGTTGGCTCTCAAAAGTGAGACAAGCATTTCTTTGAAAACAGAGACAGAAACAAAGCCAGACCCATCAAAACTTGCATGGGAAATGGCTCGTGAAGAAGATAGGCAAAGAGCTTATGCAAAATTTGAAATTGTAAAAACCTTTATCAGCTATCGCATGGAGTATATCTCAAAGGGCTTCAAGTATAGCGATATAGGAAAAAGCTTTATGATAAAGCTCAAAAATGGTGAAGTGTGTCTGGAGGCTTTCAACAAGTTAAACACAAGCAAACTCGCTTTACCAACTTTGATTACTTGGACAAGGATGTTACGATATAGTGGTGATTTGGAACATCCATATAGCTTGCTTGAGAGTTTTCGATATTGTGGTCGTAAGAGCAGGCTTGACCCACTATTACGAAACCGAATCCGTGAACTTGCAATTGACGAAAGGAACTTGGAACCAAGTTGGATTTACACTTTCTTAAATCATCAGTTGTCGATGTTTGATGAGTTTTTACCTATATCAGAGAGGACATTGCAAATTATGGTTCGAGACTTTCGAAGAGATATTTATACCAAATCTCTTGGTAAAGGCAAAAAGGAAGTGAAGAATAAAGTAAAGCTACTAAAGGGGTCAGTTAAAGTTTGAGAGATGCAAATATTTTGTATGTAGTTAATATATAAAGTGATATGTTAATATTGTGTCTGAATAAAGTTCGATAGAAATGGTAAAAAGGGGTATATTTTACGATAATGTTTGAGAAAATCCGAAGTAAAGTTCCACACATTTCGGGTTTCGGACACCGTAAGTCACTCTGGTCATGTCTCTTATGACTATAAAATGCCAATGTCATTCGTAAGCCTTAGGTACCATTGCCCCAACTGCATATTAGGAAGAAAGACGGTAAAAAGAGGGTAATTTATTTCCTTGTTTTTCAGAGTTTAAAAGGTTTTTATAGCTCAATTTTTTCTATCCTAAACCAAGTTCAATGTTTTTTAAATTTTCATTAATCTTAAAAAAATCAAATTTTCTTTTGCTTAAAATCGGCGGAAAAAGATGCGAAATTTTTGAAGAGTAATTTTTGCCTTTGTGATTTTCTGCTGAATTTGCTCGAAAAGTCGCCTTTTTTCATTGATAAATAAGCACGTTAGAATCTATTCATATTTTCTTTTGAGACACCTCTCGCTCTGCTTTATAACTCTATGATATATATACACATAGCAACTAAATATAATTTGCTTTTTCTTAGAAAAAGCGAAGAAAGACCTTGCTAAGAAAACGGCATTTTGTATAGTAGCACCAATTAGTAATGATAACTAATTATATTACAAGTAATTGGAGGCTGAAATGAATGAATTTCAAGGCTTAGAAAACGCTGAATTAAGCGACAGAATGAATGAGGTTGGTATGGCTGACATGAGTGCCTGCAACCTGAATGTATCGGCAGATACTATGCAAGACCCAAGTCAAACGGCTTGGGAGGTGGCTCGCCAAGAGGACAGAGTCCGTGCTTGGGCGAAATTTGAGATAGTAAAAACCTTTATCAGTTATCGGATGGAGTATAGTGCCAAAGGATTTAAGTATAGCGAAAGTGGCGAAAGTTTCGTCCGTAAGCTACATAACGGAGAAATCTGTATTGAGGCTTATAATCAACTGAAAGTCAGCAAGCTTGCACTGCCAACTATCATAACTTGGGAAAGGATGCTTCGAGTCGGTGGTGACTTGGATAGTCCATATAGTTTGCTTGAGAGCTATAGGCACTGCGGAAGAAAGAGCAGAATCGATGCTTCTCTACGAAGTTGGATAATGGAATTGGCGATAGATCAAAGAGATTTAGACCCAAACTGGATATACTTATTTTTGGTAGATCAGTATGAAATGATGGATAAACAACTTCCGATTTCACCGAGAACGCTTCAACTTCTCGTTAGAGATTTCAGAAAGAATGTTTTCACAAAATCTCTTGGAAAAGGGAGTAAGGAAATCAAGAATAAAGTCAAACTCCACAATGTCAGAATCAACGATTTGATGCCAGGTGAGCTGTATGAGAGCGACGGGCATCACGCCAATTTTTTCGTTAAAAGCCCCTTCTATTGCCATCGAAGTTATGGTAAAAGATATCTTGTTCGACCCGTGATAATTTTCTGGATTGACGTAGCTACAGGAACGATTGTCGGTTATAGAGCCTGCCTGACCGAAAATAAAGGTGCTGTTAAGAATAGTCTGATGGATGCCATCAGCAGATTTGGGACTCCACAGAAAATAAGGGTCGATAACGGTGGGGCGTATAAAAATGTCGATTACGCACCTTGGGTATTTTATAGTGAAGCTATAGGAAAACGCAGACTTACCACAGATGAGAAAATCGCCAAACGAATGTTGGAGTCTGGAGACAAAGGTTTGTATATGAATCTGGGAATAGAATGCCATTTTACGATACCCGGCAATCCTGAGAGCAAATCAATAGAACCCTTTTGGAAGTACGGAATTTCTGCTTTTGAAAAGAGCTTCCTGAGTTGGTGTGGAAACAATCCAGAGAGTCGCCCTGAGATGTATAAGAACATGGATAGCAAAACGTTAGTGCGGAAATTTGGTGAAAAATTTCCAACTTGGGATGAGTTCACCGAGAAGTTGGATAGGTATGTAGAGTATTGGAATAACAAACCCAGAGCATCATTGGTTACGATAGAAGGAGAGCAGCTTTCACCACTTCAAGCATATACTCAAGTTGAGCATGTTATTCCACACAAAACAGAGCTTCTCGGTAAAATGCTTTATCCATATATAGAGATGAGGACTGTTCAACGAAGCATGATTGAGAAAAATGGCGTGCTGTATTGGCATCCGAGTTTCGCAAGTATGATTGGACAAAAAGTCGGTATTTACTACGATGAAAAGAACTTAAATGAAATAACTATATGTAACGAGAAAGGTCAGATACATCCTGAGCGAGCAATCGCAATCGATCCGGGACTTCAAAGCGGAGATGATTTAACTGCACTCATAGAAAACAACAGACGGGCTAAAATAGGAAAATTATACTATCTGGCACTTTCTGATGTTGCAGGTGCCATGAAAACAGAGAAGATGCTGAAGCTTTTAAGTAAGGAATTACTGCCTTTATCAAATACCAAAGAAGCAGAAGATATAAAATACCTGAGTTTTGAAGAGGCTCTGGACGCCATAGGTGGTGAATATGAAGAGATAGATGAGATTAGCGATGGCATTCTTGCCATTGAAAAAGATATGCCAAATAAAGACAAAACTGAAATCAATCAAGAACTCATCGATGATTTGAAAGATGAGATTGCAGGTTTATTCGGTGAATAAGGAAGGTAACAAATGAAAACTAAACAACTGAT
>WRLO01000073.1 GCA_009777575.1 Candidatus Cloacimonadota bacterium | reverse complement strand
TAAATATTCCGACACTATATGAATAAAACCAGAATACAAGGAGTATTTATGAAGACACTAAAAACAGCTAAAATTCGTAGCACCAATCTCAGATTGGCTTGTCTATGTTTATTAGTAATGACGATGACATGCTTGGGTGGCATATTATTCGCACAAACTGGCACTACAGAGCCAGTGCAACCCACAGGAACAGGGATAGAGGCAGAGCCCTATTTGATAGGCACGCTTGCCAACCTCAGATGGCTATCAGAAGTAGCTGTACTGGTATCGCCTGTTTATATCCTGCAAACTGCAGATATTGATGCTACCGAGACTGAGATTTGGAACGATGAGCAGGGATTTAGTCCTATCGGAGGTGAGAGCGGCATCACAGCTATTTATGATGGACAAGACTATACTATATCAGGCTTGAATATCTACAGAGCTAGTGATCAGGATCTGTATATTGGATTGTTTGGTAGGCTACAGGCAAACTCTACAGTAAAAAACACTCGGTTGGCAAATATCTTTTTTATGGGAATAGCCACATCCTATTCCACCGTATATGCAGGTGGTATAGCTGGGGTGCTCACTACTGATATTGGCGAAGAGGCAACCATCGAAAATTGCTTTGTTTCTGGAGAAATAAGTGCTTTGGCAACTACATTTCACGGATGTCTGGTAGGAGGAATAGTGGGTGAAGTTTTCTGGAATCGTGGTTCTGTGATCATAGAAAATTGTGAATCTTTTGTAGATATCAGTGCTTTTACTGATGGTGGTTTACCAGATTTTGCAAATGCTCAAGCAGGTGGAATAGTAGGCCAGATCAACACTGCAGACGATGGGTCAGTAATGATAGAAAACAGCTTTTCTACAGGGGAAATCTACTCAAATGGTAGAGCAGGTGGCATAGCGGCATACATATATACTGATATCATCATCAGAAATAGCCATTCTACTGGTGTGATAATGGCAGACAGAAGTGCTGGAGGCATTGTCGGCGTGGCTTTTGGCACTATCATAGAAAACTGCTTTTCTACTGGAATGATTGGCACCACAGCAAATAATGCAAGTGTAGGCGGAATATTGGGCGAGACTAATGAGGCATCCACAATAAAAAACAGCTACTCCACAGGGACAGTCACATCATCTGGTAACAGCTCTTACACAGGTGGAATAGCGGGACAAATGTGGGGACCGAGTGAACTTATGAATTGCTATTCTATAGGAAACGTCTCCAGTTTTGGAACAGCTGGGTCAAGAACAGGCGGTATAATAGGTGCCAGCTACCACACCACGATTTCCAAAAGTTATTCTGCTGGAGTAGTAAGCAGTAGCAATCCTCAAATTCCTGCTGGAGCCATAGCTGGTTCTTTATCAGACTCTACCATATTAGATTGCGTTTGGGACATTGATGAAACAGGCATAGCTTTTGCAAATGATTATCAAGCAGCATCATTTATCATAAACACCACTGGATACCCCACAGCACAAATGAAACAAATTGTGACCTATACCTCTCATGGCTTTGATTTTGTAGAAATTTGGGATATTAACGAAGAAATAAACGACGGATATGCACATCTAAGAAATATGCCAGGTGAAGTAGATATCCCTCTGCCACCTATCAACTTGATATCTATAGTAGATGGAGCTGAAGTTAGACTTGAATGGGATGTCCCTTTGACACAAAGTCTTGTTTTGGGATATAAAGTTTATAGAGATGATATAGCCTTAACAGAAGAACCGATTTCAGAACTGTATTTTATAGACACTGTCACAGAAAACGGCACTTATATATATAAAGTGCTTGCAATCTATGAAAATGGAGAATCTGAACCTGCAATAGTGGAAGTAGTTGTCTCTGATGTATCTGAAACTGACGATAATATTATAGGATTCAGAACTATTCTACACTCAAACTACCCAAATCCATTTAATCCCGAAACTACTATCAGCTTTTCGGTTGCGGTAGAATCTAATGTATCAGTTGACATTTATAATATACGAGGACAAAAGGTTCGAACTCTGGTAAACAGCAATTTTAGTGCAGGAAATCATAGCGTAGTTTGGAACGGAAAAGACGAAAATGGTCGTAAAGTAGGCAGTGGTATATACTTCTATCAAATGCAGACCAATGACTATGTGACAACCAGAAAAATGGTTCTGATGAAGTAAGGAGTTTGCATGAGAAAATCTTTTATAGTCGTACTGTTATGTTTGTTAGCGGGTTGTAGTCTTCATAAAATTGCTTTCCAAAATGATAGCGTAATGGCAGAATTAGACCTTACAACCCTAACAAATCTAACAACAAATTTTGCAGAGGAAAAAGTTATCGAATTTGAAACCTTTTCAAATTTGATACTGGAGGGTGACTTTATAGTTATCTTTAGGCAGTCAGAAGTAGAATCTATTGTTGTCAAATCTCGAAAGAAAAACACTTTAAAGTATATAAGGCACAATTACGATGAAAATACTTTAAAGATTTACAGAAAGAATAAATTTTTTAATTGGGGATTTACTTGGCTTGCCTCTGAGAACCTTGATGTTGTTTTGAAAGATGTGAACAACATCCCCATGATTCAAATTTACATTACTGCTCCTGATGTGGAAACGATAACTCTTAAAAAAGAAGCTAAGTTGCTCATGTCCAGTGTAAGCATAGAAAATATCGCAGACATGATAACCCTTCATAAAGAGAGAAATTTACCCTTACCCAATGTTGTTCTTGATAAACTTACTCTCAATGTAAACAAAGGTTCTTCTGCAAACCTCTTGAATATTGAGTTAAACGAATTAAACATCAATACTTCAGGACATGATACAGAAATGGAAATTCATTTATCTGGAAAAGTAGATCAATTATCTGTGACAAAAAAATGTTCTGGAACGATTTATGGAAATGATTTGTCAGTTCAAAATGCTAAAATTAGAATAAGTAATGGAGATATACACATTCATTCTATAAATACTTTAGAAGCCCATATATCTAGCTTGGGGAGAATTCGCGTGTATAATGAGCCAGAAATTGTCAACATAACTGGCAAGGCGAATAGGGTAAGGTTTAACTAATTATGAAACCAAAACAAAAAATGGTTGTTGTAATTGTTTTAAGTATCTTAACGATGATTTCCTGCTCTACTGCCGAAATGACAGGCAGGAACACAAGAAACGGAGGTGAAATGAACATAGTAGAAAACGGTATTTGGATAGGAGAAAATGCAACGATTGCTATCGTTGACGGCTTACAAATATCTTTTTTGAGAGTAAGAGAAGATTTAATAATCAGTTTATTAAATCACAAAGAAGATGGAATTATAGGTGTGGTTTATGGGCAAGGGACAAAGGATAAAGATGGTAACAGATTTGGAGCATTGAGTACCCCATTCACCCAAACAGCAATCAAGCATTTAGAAACTGGTGAACCTGTTGCTTCATCAGATGAAGCTAAAACCTATATCAGAAACCATTCAGCTGATGAAATTCGATATGACACAGAGAAATCAAAATTGATTTACACGATGTATAATGGAGCAGAGTTTGAGCTTGTATTGGCAGAAAAAATCAAAGCTGCTGATATGAATCAGACTCATGAAATAGACCATGAACTGACTATAGCTCAAAGATTGGCTTTATGGAACCAGCAGATGTCTGTCGCTTGGGATGATAGTAAAGCGTCTGCCACAATAAATTCAGATAAATACAGCATATTTTTTTATATCGAAGACAAGCATATCTATTGCCGAGTTGGGCAAAACGGATTTTCAGATAAAGGTTTTGCTATGCTATCTACAGTTTGTATCAGAGCAAATGAAGTTCGTATGCTGGAGAATAATATGCAGTCTATCAATGATTTCATCGCTGAAGATGAATGGTTTACAGAGGAAACATGTGCTTTTCCACCAGATGGGGCATGGTATTGGTCAGTAAAAGAAGTAACGGATGATTTGATAACTCTACACGGATGTCAGGGAGATGTTTATCATTTTTATCGAGTGAAATCAATGGAGTAAATTGAAATGAGTAATGAAACAAAGGAAGCTATGATGAATGTGAGTTCATACAACCCACCAGACGAATTAAAAATTTATGAACTCTCAAGGATTTGGAAAGAAGCGGAATACAATTTTGCTTTTTGGGAAAAACTGGAAGGCACTCTTGATTGGAATCAAGCTTATAAGGAGGCTTTACCGAGAGTTTTAGCCACAAATAGTCTATTTGAGTATTACCTCGAATTGATGAGATTTGTGGCTCTACTGCGAGATGGACATACTTATGTGCAATTTCCACCAAGTATATGGGAAGATGAAAATGTCAATACAGGATTACCTGTGATGTTTAATTTTTTCAACGGTCGATATATCATCAATAGGGTCGATGAAAGCGTGATAAACATTGTAAAACCGGGTAGCATTGTTCACAAAATCAATGGCATAGATATAGAGGAGTTTGTAGAGACCAATATCTATCCTTTTATCTGGCATGAGAAAAAAGACAATGCCATTGGTAATATGCAAGTTTTTTTAAGGGGATGGTCTATAGGAGATAAAGTTGAAATAGAAATCGAATATGAAGGCAAAATAGAAACTATCACCCTGTTTAAAACAACATATTTAGTAAGATTGGGAGACGAATTTAAGTTTGATTTAGAGATTGATGGCAAAGTAGAGACTGCAGTTATCCATGAAACTTTTTCTCCAAGCAATTTTATTGGTTTGAACCAAAATTTATCTTCATCTGATAAATTAACTATAATTTATGAATCTGATAGCCACAAAATATCTTTCACTGAGGACAATATTGCTGTTATCACCATTACTACATTTGGAAATAATGACCTGCCAAGTGATTTTTATGCAAACTATTCATTACTTGAAAATGCAGCTGGATATATCATCGATGTGCGAGATAATGGTGGAGGAAATAGTGAAAATGGAGACACTGTATCTGCTGTTTTTATTGGTAAAGATTTTACAAACCAAAGAGCACTGCACAGAATGCATATGGGCGTTTTTAAAGCCTGGGGTAGTTTTCAAAATTATGGTGATGCTTCTTATGAACAAATTTTAGAGAGATTAGTAGAAGAATATGGTGAAGATATTTTAGCTGATTCAGAAGAAATGATGTATTATGAAAGAATATATAAAATTCCCAGAAGGAAATATTTTGAGGAATCAATAGGTACAGTTAATATCTCAGACTTAAACATACCTGGCATATTAAATGCTCCTCTTGTAGTTTTATCATCAAGATGGACTGTCTCAGCAGCAGAAGACTTTCTCATAAATTTTGATACTGCTAATCGAGCAACTATAGTCGGAACAGCAAGCTACGGCTCTACTGGTCAGCCTTTAATGTTTCCTTTAAAAAGCGGTGGTACAGTTCGCATCTGCACTCGATGGAATACATATCCAGATGGTAGAGAATTTATCAACATCGGTGTTCAGCCTCATATCCCAATAGAAAATACATTAGAAGATCTGAAAAATGGTGTGGATGCTGTGATGAATAAGGGACTGGAAGAGGTGCGGAGACAGATAGGTAATCAATGAATATTATTCTTGACTTAAAAAGGTTCTTTAAATATTTTGAACGCAAAAATTGTTTACAAAATAGGATGAAATAAATGAGGTATCATGAATAACGAAATAACAGTGTATGGTGAGATAGTAAAAGACATCAAAGAGCTTATTTATCAAAAACAATATGAAGCCATGAAGAGCGTGAACAAGGAATTGATTCAGCTCTACTGGGAGATAGGCGAAGAAATTTATCACCAACAAAAGGTTCAAGACTGGGGAAAATCTGTGATCGAAGTCTTGTCAAAAGAACTTCAAAAAGAGTTTCCAGGGGTGAAGGGGTATTCTGCTCGGAATATTTGGAGAATGAGAAATTTTTATCTTGAATATACAGAGAATCCAATTCTGCCAACACCGTCGGCAGAATTACAACAAATTGATAATAAAGCAGTTATAAATCTCGCACCAATGGTGGGAGAAATTCAAAACTCAATTCTGCCAACATCGTCGGCAGAATTACAAGAGATTGAAAATCAAACAGATACAAATCTCGCAACACCGTTGCGAGATTTGAAAAAAGCAATTCTACCAACACTGTTGGCAGAAATTAGCTGGTCAAAAAATGTTGTCATTATGGAAAAATGTAAAGATGCCTTGCAAAGAGAATTTTATATAAGGATGACATGGAAATATGGATGGTCTTATAAAGTATTACTAAATAACATAGAAAACAAAGCTTATGAGAAATACTTGATAAACCAAACCAATTTTGAAGAAACCGTTCCCGATAAATATAGATTTCAAGCAAAACTTGCAGTCAAAGATGATTATAATTTCGATTTTCTTGAAATGGGTTTACAGCATAGTGAAGCTGAAATGGAGTCGGCTATCATCAATAATTTAAGAGCATTTCTTATCGAAATGGGTGGTGATTTTTCTTTTGTCCGTGATCAATTTCATTTAAATGTTGCCGATGATGATTATTACATAGATTTGCTTTTATTTCACAGACGCTTGCGTAGCCTAATAGCGATAGACTTGAAAATCGGTGAATTTAAACCAGAATATGTCGGTAAAATGCAGTTTTATTTAAGTGCACTTGATGAAACAGTGAAATTGCCAGATGAAAATCCTTCGATTGGCATCATTATTTGCAAAAATAAAAATCGCACAAGAGTGGAATATACTTTAAAATCATCGACAAAACCTATAGGAGTTGCCACATATTCCTACTATGATAATTTGCCGAAAGATATAAGCTCTTTATTACCCTCTCCTGAAGAAATATCGAATATTGTTAACAATATAGAAGGAATATTTAAAGGATAAATATATGAATGAAATCAAAACTCAAAATAATGATCAGTATGATTTGTTGATAAACCAAATATCGACGCTTGTTGCAAATGCCAAGAGGAGCATTGCACAGACAATAAATAAAGAGCTTGTTGAAACTTATTGGAATATAGGAAAATATATTGTAGAGTTTGAACAAGAGGGAAGTGCAAAAGCTAAATATGGTGAAAAGTTACTTGTAAATCTCTCAAAGGATTTAACCACCAAGCTTGGTAAAGGTTTTTCTAAATCCAATCTTTTCTATATGCGTTTATTTTATATGCGATTACAAATTTTCCAGACAGTGTCTGGAAAATTGAATTGGTCTCATATTATTGAAATTGTGAGCATTGATGACAAACTTGAGAGAGACTTTTATCTTGCTGAATCAATCAAAGAAAAATGGAGTGTCCGCGAGCTAAGATACCATAAAGAAAGAGGTTTATTCATGCAACTTGCTCTCGGAAAAAACAAAGAACAAGTCTTGGCTCTCGCTAAGCAAGGCAATATCATCGAAAAGCCTGAAGATATCTTAAAAGACACTTACACTTTTGATTTCCTCAATTTACCAGAGCCAAAATTCTCTGAATCTACTCTCGAAGATGCCCTCATAGAAAACCTTGAAAATTTTCTTTTGGAACTCGGAAAAGGGTTTGCGTTTGTAGGAAGACAGTATCGATTGACAGTCGATAACACAAATTATTATGCAGACTTGGTGTTTTATCACATTATTTTAAAGTGTTATGTGGTTATTGACTTAAAAATAGGTAAGGTAAAAAATGAAGATATCGCTCAGATGAATCTATATCTCGGATACTTTGCTATAGATAAAAATATCGAAGGTGACAACCCACCAATAGGTCTGATTTTAGCCAGAGAAAAGGACGAAATAATGGTAGAATATACGATGTATGGAAACACAAACAATCTATTTGTCTCAAAATATCAATTGTATTTACCTGATATAGATGATTTGCGAAAATTGATGTTGAAATATGACGAAACTAAAAAATAAGGAGAAATATATGAACACAACACAAACAATTATTATCATTGCCGTTTTAAGTTTATTTGCAATGATTTCCTGTTCTACAGCAAGGATGGTAAACAATAACGAAAATATCAGGTCGCAGGCGAGTCCCTGCAACCCGTCAGACGAACTAAAAATATATGAACTCTCATTGATTTGGAGCGAAGCAAAATATAGCTTCGTATATTGGGACAAGATAATTGATACCCTTGACTGGGACGCTGCATATAGAGAGGCACTAACAAGAGTATTAGCTACTAATAGTCTGTATGAGTATTATATGGAGCTTACAAGGTTTGTAGCTTTACTACGAGATGATCACACAAGTGTTTACTTTCCAAACAGCCTTGTCACAGCAGAATATTTTTCCCGTATTCCAATTTTGACAAAGTATATGAATGGAGAATACATCATCAGCAATGTTGATAAAAGCTATGCTGATGATATTCCGCTTGGTGCTGTAATCAAAAAATGGGAAGGCTTGGATATACAAGAATATATGGAAAAGTATGTTTATCCATACAATTGGCATGAGAAAAAGGATAGTGCACATCCTCGTATTGACCGTTTTATACGAAGAGGAGCAGCTGGAAGCAATGTAGAAATTGAATTTGAATACGAGGGCATCACCAAAACGATATCTCTCACTCGTTCTTTTGGTGAGTTTGATTGGGTTATAGATACTGCATCAATTCAACCTAGTGAAACTTTGAATATTGTTTATGAATCTGATACTCATCGCATAGCCTTTACAGAAGATAATATAGCTATCATTACTATTGCTGAAAGGCTTATGAATGATAATTTACCCATAGAATTTTTAGCAAATTATACATTACTCGAAAATGCTGATGGGTACATACTTGACATAAGTAAAACAATGGGTGGAAACGCTATTAATACCATCCCAATAGCTGCCACCTTTATAGGTGGTGATTTTATCCAGCATAATGTGTCGTTTCCAGTTTATATATATTATTATGCTTTTCAAGCACAACACCAAGATTTTGGAGATATGACTTGGGAGCAATTGGTGGAGATTTTGATTGCAGAGTATGGAGAAGAGGTTGTAAATGCACCTGGTAATCTTGATTTTGTAGAAAAAACCTTTAAAATGCCTAGACGAGCATATCATGAAACAAGGCTTAGCCCCTATCAACATCAATATGATTTACCCGGTCATCTAAATGCTACACTGGTTGTTCTTTCATCAGCAGTAACAGGATCAGCTGCAGAGGATTTTCTCGTTATGCTCGACCAAACAGAGCGAGTTACTATAGTTGGTTCTTCTACTTATGGTTCTTCAGGTAATCCAAATAGATTACATTTAGAGAGCGGTGGGCGGGTTATTATTTGCTCCATGTGGTCTAGATACCCTGATGGTAGAGAATATATCAATATCGGCATTCAACCTCATATCGAAATAGAAAATACCATAGAAGACCTGAAAAATGGTGTAGATGCTGTGATGAATAGAGGACTGGAAGAGGTGAGAAGGCAGATAAGAGAAAAATAAATTATGCAGGGTAGATTTGATGTGAAAAGAAAAAATACCGCTTCATCCCGAAGGGATCGATCGCTATGTAGAAATGGATCACCCCTGACCTTATTTTGCATGCCGAAGGTATGCAACATATATATAGCCCAGCATATATCGGTTTGTTCCACACCTTCGGCGTGGTGGGGAGGTCCCAGGGGCATCGTTTTCTACATAGCGATCGACACCTTCGGTGTGGGCGGAATTATATATTATTCATTATCATCCCGAAGGGATCGATAGCCATGTAGAAAACGATTGACCACACCACCCATCCAGCATGCCGAAGGTATGCAACTGTATTTTAGTAAATCTGAATTATTTGTTCCATACCTTCGGCATGCAAATCATGATTGGAGGTGTTCATTTTCTACATAGCTATCAACACCTTCGGTGTGAGGAGGGATTTTATTTAATTCTTGACTTAAAAAGGTTCCTGGAGTATCGATCCTCATATTACCCTTTTTACTCATTTTGATGGTGTATTGGATGGCATATATCACTCCGAGGGCCTTTTGATATTCTCCATCTTTTTCGTTGGGGTTACCTTCGCCTTGTAAAGCTACAAAAGTCATTTCTGGTATATCAATGATAGTTGGCTCTGTTTTGGGTAAATACAACTCCTTGTATTCTTTTTTATAGTCTTTGGGTTCTGGCATCTGTTATTCCTTATATGCCTTTTTGCTTATGTGGAACAAAAAACAAATCACTGCTTTTTTGTCAATCGAAAATTTCATATTGCTTATGAATTTCTTTCTACTAAGCCACCATAACAGGGAGCGGTTGAAGCATCAAATCGGTAACTTATTCGAAGTTATAGACGAGCATATAACTGAGACTACATTGAAAGACAAGAATTTTGATTTTTTTTTACAAAGGATAAACTATAAACTATATTTATTTTTTATATCACCAGTCTTCAATATCTTCTTGGTGATAATGATAATATCTTCGTTTAGTCTCATGATAATTATATATAATAAGACCTATATTTTTTGATGTATAATGGTTAATGGTAGCAACTTCTAAGCGGGATAAACCATAATTACTATAATTATCTATAAAATTTTCTGGAATGTCAAGTGATTGAAAAGTGTAATTTCTTTCAAAACCCGGTAGAATAGTAACTAAACTGTATTCACAGCAATTTTTTGTGTGTAACCAAGGATATGTAAATTGTTTTTCATTTTCACATCTAGTAAAAAGATATCTTGCGACAAATAGTTCTGAGTTATCGCTTTTCATGCTCCAATTCAAAGTAAAAGGTTGTGTGAAATTATATTTTTCAGGAAAATTAATATTTTCAATTCGATAAGGAACAGTAAAAACAAAATTAGATACCGAGTTAGTGGTGTGTATTTTGAGCTGGTGAGTATCACCCGGACTTAAATATGGTAGAAATACCCATACTGAAGATTGATAGAAGTGATCTAGTTTCATTAGTTTTCCGTCAAAATAGATAGACAGAATTTTTTTATCAAGATTCTTTGGAAACCTTGGATTGGCAGTAAGAACCCAATCTGCTCTGTAGTCGTCTCCCATACCTGAAATTACATTATAAAAAATCTGCGCATCAAATTCAATTTCATAATTAATTGGTATATCAGAATCAGTGGATGTTTTATTAGAACATGAAGTAATCATAATAAAACAAAATAGAAAAAAGATGACAACTTGCTTCCTCATAAATAAACTCCTTTATATAATTGACTCCTCGAATTATAACTCCCATATAATATTTTGTTTCATTTTTTATTTTGCCCAGTCTCCAAATATATCTTGACTACAGAACCCTCTATATTTTTTTTGACACCGAAAAGTGAAGTAATATAAAATGAGAGCTAAGTGAGGATAAAATGACTTATTTATCAAATTTTTTGCTACTAAATATATGCCTTTTTTGCCTACAGTAGAAGAATTGCAAGATGAGATAGAACGAGAAAAGCTGGCTTTTCAAATGCTAAGAGAGAAAAAAAAATTGGGAGGACAAAAAAAAATGGTTCAGTATAAAACAAACAAGAACTAATTGAAGCTATAAACAAGGCTTACGAGAAGTTTGTGGTAGAGTTTCTTGAAGTGGAAAACGAAGATATTCACAAAAGAATAGAGTCTATCGAAAAGACTCCAGCAGAACTGATTGCTTATCAAATCGGATGGCTAAACCACATAATGCAATGGGAAAAAGACGAATTGGCTGGTAAAAAAGTAATTACATCAGCACCGGGTATCATAAGGAATGAAATCGGTAAACTTGTGCAGACATTTTATAACAAACACAACAAGGGAGATTTGAAAAGTCTGCTATCAGAATTTGCAAAAACAAAAGAAGAGTTTGTTGAATGGATAGCAACTTTAGATGAAAAAACGCTCTTTGAACTCAATCAACGCAAATGGGCGTATATAAAAGCTGGGTGCCCTGTCTGGAAATGGCTTCATATCAATTCTGTAGCACCGTTTACAAACTTCAGACCACAGATTCGGAAGTGGAAAAAGGAGATGTATTGAATTACACAAATATACTATATATTTTATCAGGATTGCCCGGAGTGGGTAAAACTTCAATAGCCAAATCTATCTCGACTATTCTTAAAGCTACATACATACGAATTGACACAATTGAGCAAGGTTTACGAGATTTGTGCGATTTTGATGTTCAAGGTGAGGGTTATCGTCTTGCATATAGGCTCATTGCTGACAATTTAAAGGTTGGTAATTCTGTGGTTGTGGATAGCTGTAACCCATGGAAGCTGACTCGAACAGAATATGAAAACATTGCGATAGAGAACAATCGTGAATACATAAATATTGAAGTGATCTGCTCTGACATTGCAGAACATAGAAAGAGAATTGAAGAAAGAATGACCGATATTCCGAATCTGAAATTGCCTTGCTGGAGTGATGTTTTGAATAGAGATTATGAGCAATGGGATAAAGAACATATTCTTATAGACACAGCAGGCAAAAATGTAGATGAATGTGTAAACGAGTTGGTAGACAAAATAAAAAATGAGCAAAACTATATCCTTTCCACCGATAGAATGTTTTTAAGAAAACTGTGTGAAACCGATTTTGATGACTTATGTGAAATATTACAAGACAAGGAAACAATGTATACATATGAACACACTTTATCAGATGAAGAAGTCAAAGGTTGGTATGATAAACAAATCGACCGCTACAAAAAAGATGGTTTTGGTTTATGGGCAGTGATTCATAAAGACGCAGACGATTTTTTAGGAGTATGTGGCTTAACTATACAAAATATCAACGAAATAGAATACCTTGAAATAGGTTATATGTTCAAAAAGAAATATTGGCATTGTGGATACGCTACTGAAGCCGCTATAGGTTGTAAAAGATATGCGAAGAATGTCCTGAAAGCAGAAAAAGTCTATTCTATCATGAGAGATAATAACATTCCCTCACAAAATGTAGCTACACGAGTAGGAATGATAAAAACAGGAGAAGTAATAAAGCATTATTGCAATATGGATATGCTGCATTTTGTTTTTGAGATTGAATTATCTAAAATGTAGATAATGCTTATACTTTTACAAAGCCATTTCAAACTCGATTTCGTGAAGTACCGGAATATCATCATCGCCAATAAGTGGTATTGCCGGAATCAATTTTCGCGAATAATCAAGTTCATTCCACCGAACAGCGCACATTGTAAATCCGCGGCGCTGATAAAATCGGAAAGCGTTAATATTATCGTTTGTTGTTTGCAGATATAAGCGATTACAATTTTGAGCGTTGGCAATTTCTTTCACAGCAATTATCAGAGCGGAACCTACCCCGACATTTTTTTTGAGCGCTTCAATAGCCATAATTTCACATTGGTTATTTGAAAAACGGTAATAGCAAAACCCGAGTATTTCTTGTTCTTCCGAAAGCGCAATTAGACAAGGTAAATCACGCAAATCAAACAATTCACGATGTACGACTATTTTCATTCCGCTATAACTTTCATCAACTATCCGCTCAACTTTTTCCTTATATTCATCTGTAAGTGAAATAATCTCCATATCACAACCCCCGTATTTTTATTTTTTGAATTTATTTATTTCATATATTCCTTTAATATTTTCTTCCGTTTTCTTTCCAATTAATGTTATTACTAACTCTTCCAATGAACTAATTATAGAAAAATATAACCCAATTTCTACAACTATTGTATTTCCAAACAATATGAAAATACAAAATCCTATAAATATTATTATTCCAGTAATTTTATTTACGATTGTATGTAAAAAACCTAATTTCCTATATTTTATATAACTTATTATTATTGTTAACAATTTTAATACAATAATTATTATGATAAAATATTTTAATCTAATAATTATTTCAAATTCAAATATTATAGTATATATAACCAACAATATATAAAACACAAAATCCGAGATTGAATCAAGCCATGCCCCGATAATTGTTTGTTTTTTATATTTTCTGGCAATATATCCATCCAATACATCTGTCAAACCAATAAACAGTAAAACAGAAAAAAGAACAAATTTATTATCCTTTACAAAAAAAATGATAGGCGACAAAATAATTCTTGATATTGACAAAATATTAGGGAAAGTAATTATATCCTCTTTCATAACTATTCATAATACCATATTTTCAATTACTTGTAAATATATATTTTCTCAATATTTCAACCAATTTAAGGGGCATTTCGTATAACGTTTTTCATGTACAGTACCACCCTCTTTACAATTACTTTATATATATTTTTATGAAATATTCTCTTCCAAATGAATTATGTAATCCTTCTTCTTCCAACAGGTAGCGTCTAATTACCGAAGTTAGCGTTAATCGTTTGTTATGTGCAGTTGGCTTTACTTTTTATTATTTAATTATCTTAATCTGATCCAAGTACCGTTACAATTACTCAAATTAGTACCAGTACAATCACTTATTTGAAGATTACCATTTACAATATGTATAGTTTCCACTGCGTTCCAGTTACGATTATGAGTTAATGATATATGATATGTATCACCAGATACTCTATCAAGTATCCAAATAGCATCTTGGTGACTGAGGCTATAGTTTCTTGCGGTAATGGTTAAGGTGTTTTCCGGTCTATCTTCCCTTTGCCATGTCCCTCTAAATTCTTGTGGAAATTCTGGGGATGAAGGTAATAATGTACTACATCCTGCAATTGAAAAAATTGTCATTATTGTCATAATGACAAAAATAAAAAGAAATCAATTCTTATTCTTCATAAAACTCTCCTTTAAATTTTTAAATCTATGTTTGATTTATTAAGTCCTACGGACTATAGAATTACTTTAGCAATATTAGTTAGTTTTGTCAAGTGTTTTATTATCTAGGATTATAATTTACAATAATAACATCGTCTACATTTTGTATGTTTATATTCCAATAATCCAATAAATCAGTTATTCTGATATAATATCTTCTTGTTTGATAATCATATATTGCTCTATTGAATAAAAAATATGCTAAAGTTTCTGGTGTAATAATGTATTCCTCATTATCTACAATAATTTTTACCATTAAATTTCTATCGTGATATCCATTTTGCCTTAAGTTTCTATATATTCTATTTTCCCCAAATTCAGGAAATAAAGAATTTCCCGGGCTAACAATAATAAATGAGTTATATATATCTATTACTCTTTCTTCGTTATTACCATGAATAGTATCCGGTCTATTAAGAATTATTATATCTGTATCATTATAGAATAATATTCTTGTTAAAGGTGTTCCGGCACAATTACATAAAAATATTATGAATAAACATATTGGAATAACCATATTTTTCATATTTAAATAATATAATTATATAATTTTTTTGTCAAGTAAGTAATTTCTCAAATTTTAGAATGATATTTTTTACAATATCCACTATTCGTTCCATATACTGTTAATACCATTTTCCCTAAGTATTGCGTCATTAAATCCCACATGATACGCTAGATGATGTACCTGCGATACGATGACTTCCCAATTTTGAAATTTATCCCAAAGTTTATTAGTTTGCTCTAGCCAACTATTATCTTTTTCGTTAAACCATTTTTCTGCAAATTCTTTTGTTTCTACAATGAACTTACGCATTTCATCTTTTGAAACTTTTTTTTGGGGATCTTTTTCCATTTGAGAATACAAGTTTTTTTCATCTTTGTATGGTTCGGTAAATTCTGTTTCTTCTTCTCTAAGCCACCAATGTACCGATATAAATGCGTGGAAAATATATTGCCAAAAGTAATACCCTGAGATTTTTTTGTTCCATAGATCATCAGGGCAAATCTCAATTTGTCTCTCCAATGCAGCCAATGGTAATTGGTCTAATGGAAGAGGGTTAAAAAACCACCACTTTAATTTGTTCAGAAATTCACTGTTGTTCATAATAACCTCCGGTTTAATATTCTCTTGTTTTTTCATCGCTAATTTTATCACACACCATGCTCTTCACATAATAAAGTGAATATCTGTTCCATGGTTTCAAGAGAATTAAGATGAACCCCTATAAAATGGCATTGGCGATAATCAACACCTTCAAAAGTGTATGCCATAACAACAGGGCATTTATTCAAATTGCAGCCAGTACAATCATTGCACCTGAAACTTTTCTTTATATTTTCAGACATATTATTAACTATATTCATGTAACTTGAACAATTCTGCAGAGGAAGTCGTACTAAAATTTTGCTCTTTTCACTTGTTTTTGATTCCACATCCATTCTCATTAAAAAGTCTTTCCTGTTAGGGTTGTTGAATGTAATACAGCTGCCATTGAAAACCTGATCGAAAATATAGTATTCATTTTTATAATCAATCGTGAAAGAAAATTTATCTTTCATTTTACTATAAAGCTGCAAGGCTAACTCAGCATATTCAGTATTTATTGTATTAATAAAATCCTGAAAGTTGGAATCCTGAACAGTAAATGGTGCCAATATTGAATCTATTGAGCATCCAAAGATTTGTGCCAGAAAGGGAAGCTGCATCGTTTCCGGTAAAGTATGCCCATTCTCCCATTTGCTGATTGCCTGTGCCGATATGTCCAACTTTTCAGCAAGTTCCTCCTGGGTCAAGCCGTTTTTTTTACGTAAACTGGCGATTTGTTTCCCCACAATTATATTATCCAGCATAAATACCTCCAATACTTGATTGAACTATAGACTGATATTAACAAATACGAAAGTATTTTACCATGTATTGTAGGTTGTATTTTCAAAAATAAACTTAACTTGTAGTTAAGTCAGCCATTTTATACATGTTACTTTATGAAGTGTTTCCGCTTTTTTGACATCTATAATACTGTCTTGATACAATGGCATTTCATCCGGTGTCATAACTGCATAAACCTCATCGTCATCAGGAGTAAGTTCTGTTCTTCAGTTAAAATTTATATATATCTTAGAAATATATATTTTTAATTATACTGAAATAAATTAATAGACAATGAACATTTTCGGACATTTATTTTTTAACTGATATTAATAACATCATTGGTCTTCGCAATTCAATCTTCCAATCTGGATGTTTCTTTAATAATTCAGGTGATACTTTTGGTTCATTTATGTCTACTATATTAAATCCATATTTTAACAATGTTTTCAAATAATTTGTTAATGTTCTATGATATTTTGTCATCTTTTCTCCGAGAAAAGTAGCTTCACGAGGACCTTCAAAAAAGTAATTATCTACAGGCCAATGTAATATTTTTCCTTGTTCATCATAATGCCAATCTTGTTTTCCTTCTGATGT
>WRLO01000072.1 GCA_009777575.1 Candidatus Cloacimonadota bacterium | reverse complement strand
AAGAATATACGTACTACACTGACCAAAAAACAAAAAGACATAATGAGAGTACTTAAAATCAAGGATGACTCTATTAAATGAAGCAAATTCTTATATGACAAATTTGGGAGAAAAATTTAGGATATAACATACTCGGTGCACCAAAAAAGGGCTGATAAACACAGCCCTTAATTTAAATCCATTAAATAATTTAATAAAAAATGGAAATATCAGTTTATATAGACATTTTTTTCTTAATACATGCCACCCATTCCACCCATTCCGTGTCCACCAGGGGGTAAAGGAGCCTCATTTTCTTTTATATCTGTAACTAAAGTTTCAGTTGTAAGGAGCATGCCTGCTATAGAAACAGCATTTTGAATAGCTGACCGCACTACTTTTGAAGGATCTATGATACCTGCTTTATACAGATCCATAAAATCACCTGAAGCAGCGTTATATCCGAACTCAACAACATTTGAATCCTTCAATTTTTCCACAATCACTGCACCTTCTTCTCCAGCATTTTTAGCTATCTGCATAGTAGGTACACAAAGAGCTTTTTTGAGTATTTCAATAGCTACTTTTTCTTCATGTTCTGCATTAGGGTCAACAATGAGAGATTTTGCAGCATGAATGAGAGTTACACCACCGCCAGGGACAATGCCCTCTTCAACAGCAGCTCTAGTAGCATGAAGAGCGTCATCTACACGAGCTTTTTTCTCTTTCATTTCTGTTTCTGTAGCAGCTCCTATTTTTATTACTGCAACACCAGAGCTAAGTTTTGCTAGTCTTTCTTGAAGTTTTTCTTTATCATAATCTGATGTAGTTTCAGCGATTTGGGCTCTGATTTGTTTTATTCTCCCTTGAATTGCATCTTTACTGCCTTCACCTTCTCTAATAATTGTGTTTTCTTTTTCAACAATCACTTTTTTTGCTTTTCCAAGATCATCAATGCTTGCGCTTTCAAGTTTTCTACCCATTTCTTCTGAAATCAACTGCCCTCCAGTGAGAATCGCTATATCTTCCATCATAGCCTTTCGTCTATCTCCAAATCCTGGTGCTTTTACAGCAACAACATTTAAAGTGCCTCGAAGCTTGTTCACAACGAGAGTAGCAAGAGCTTCCCCCTCAATATCTTCAGAAATTATGACAAGTGGTTTACCATTTTGAGCAACTAACTGTAAAATTGGTAAAAGGTCTTTCATGACGCTGATTTTTTTATCATAAAGCAAAATATATGGGTCTTCAAGTTCAGCTATCATTTTATCTGCATCTGTAACAAAATAAGGAGAAATATGTCCTCTATCAAACTGCATACCTTCAACTTTTTCAAGTGTAGTTTCAATCGATTTTGCCTCTTCCACATTGATTATACCTTCATTACCAACAGTTTGCATAGCTTCAGCTATCAGTCTTCCTATTTCAGGGTCATTGTTGGCAGAAATAGTGGCAATTTTGGCAACTTCATCAGAGCTCTTGATGTCCTTGCTATACTCATGAATTTTTTCGATGAGGTGTTTACAAGCCTTTTCCAAACCACGTTTTAAATACATGGGATTTACACCTGCTGTAACATGCTTTAAACCTTCTTCTATAATCGCTTGTGTCAAAATTGTGGCAGTTGTGGTTCCATCACCTGCGTTGTCATGTGTTTTTTCTGCTACTTCTTTGCAGAGCTGCGCACCCATATTTTCGAAAGGATCTTCAAGTTCAATTTCTTTAGCAATAGTAACTCCATCATTTGTAATCGTAGGTGAACCAAATTTTTTGTCCAGAACTACATTTCTACCTCTTGGTCCGATGGTAATCTTGACTGCATCCGTTAATGTGTCAACACCAGATTTCAGTGCTGAACGAGCATCATGTCCAAACTTCATTTGTTTAGCCATTACTTAATACCTCCTAAGTATTATACATTGTTTTTTTATTATTAGCAGTAAAATTTACTGAGTGCTAAAAAATTTATAGAGTGTTTTTTGTCAATACTTTTTTTTTTTACCAGTTTATTTATTGGGTAATATCAATCAGAATTTTAATAAATAATAAGAGGAAAACAACCAGAAAAATTGGTCTGATTAATTTATTGCCTTTTTTTATAACATATTTTGAACCAAGTAGATTTCCCGCAATACCTGCTATAGCTGCTGGTATTCCGATAATAAAAAAAACTTTTCCATTAATTATAAAGGCTACAAGAGCTGCAATATTTGATGCCAGATTGATGACTTTTGTATTTCCATTTGCTACTTGAAAATCATATTTTAAAAGAACTGTAAAGATCAATATCAAGAAAGCACCAGTGCCTGGACCAAAAAAACCATCATAAAATCCGACCACAAATCCAGCAAGAATCGAGATAATTATTTTTTTTTGAAAACTGATTTCTGATGATGTGTTTGTTAACCCAAGATTTTTATTAAAAAAAGTAAAAATTGTTATTAAGGGTAATAAAAATACTAAAATATAATTTAAAAAAAATGGGTCTATTAAGAGAACTGTTTTTGCTCCTGAATATGAACCAGCTAAGGCAAAAATCGCACTGATACCTGCTATTTTTATATCAATCATATCATGTTTTAAGTATCTTGCAGTAGAAAAAAAAGTTCCAAAACATGAAGAAAATTTATTGTTGGCAAGAGCTAAATGCGTAGGAAGACCTGCTACTAAATAAGCAGGCAATGAAATTAAACCACCTCCACCTGCTATTGCATCTATAAATCCGGCAATGAAAATCAATGGTAGTATGATTAGATATAAATTATAGGTAATTTCAATTAATTCCATTTTTTTATTTTAGTTTTAAATTGCTAAACCCATTCAGAAATATCTTTTTTTGAGATATCCCAAATTTCAAAAACATTAAAATCGCTTACTTTACAATACCTACAGAAAGGTATCGGATTTTTTCGATAATTAAGTATTGGGTTTAAATCCTCAATTGTATAAATATCTATATAATCTTTAGGATTTATTTCAAGATTTTCGTTGAAATAATGATTAAAAATGTCTATATATGCTGCCGTATTACATAAATAGTATTTTCCATCCCGCAAAGTGCTACAATGAGAACTTCTACATCTGATAAAATTATTTTTTGCATCCTGAGAGCCATTTAAATCCAATGTATATCTACGAAATTTCTGCGTTAAATGAAATGTTGTCTTATCTTTAACTATTCTTACTTTGTATTTCTCTTTTATTTCATTGATTTTATCAAAATCCAGTTTTATAGGATAAGGTGTAATACTAATTAATACTTTGTTTTTTGCACAGCATTCAAAAAATTGCTGGGGCATGTTTACTAATAATATTCCATTGGTCCATAACTCAATGGCTGTTTGGGAAAAATATTTTCTTGTTATTTCTATTAATCTGACAATTTCTTTATGTAATAAAGGCTCGCCACCTAATAATTTAATCAGTTTTACTTTGTTTGAAGCAATAGAACTGAATTTACGACAATCACTTTCATATTTCTCCACATCAAGAAAATGTTCCTCTGATAAGGGTGAGAAATGATTACAACCTTTACAATTTAAGTTACAATGGTCTGTTAAATGGACTGCAAACCTAATCTTTTTGTAAAAAAATATTTTTTTTAGAAAAGTGTTATTGATAAAAAACATTTTATTGAGATAATTTTTTAGATTGTGCTTATTCGTTTGTGATTGATTTTCATTGTTTGCTTCTTTCTTTTTGTGAGATGCTATAAGAAAAGCACCAAAAATAGCTGGTAATACTGAATTTATTAGATATATTATCAATGAAGTGCTTACGGCAATCTCTACAGGAACACCTAGCCTCGGTAAAAACAAACCAGATGCTAGTTCTCTTAATCCTAACCCTGAAAATGTTATTGGGATTGTGTTTGCTACTAATATAATCGCAACAAATGCAGATACATCAAAAAAGTTCAAATTAACACTGGTTAGACTTTGTAAAGTTATAAAATATAATACAAATGTCAATATTTCAAATATAAATTGTAATATTAGGATGTTAGGTAAATACTTATAAAAATTTCTTTTTACATATTTATCTATAAACTTTTTAAATAATTTTGGAAGGAAAAAAGGAAGTATTGTAATAATGATTGATAGAAAAAGTATAATAAAATATACATTATTATTGAAAACATCATTGATAAAGATTATTTTATTTCGAAAAAACATTACCCATAAAGCAAAAAACCATATTATCCATATAATAAAAAATTTTTCTAAAACAATTGAGAAAAAGGTATCTTTTTTCCTTTGAGAGTCTAAATAATAAACCTTTCCTAATGTCGCATAACCACCGGGTAATAAAAATCTAAGAGCTAAACCTATAGTATGTGTTTTTAAAACGGTTAAAAAGGTGTAACTATCTTTTTTAAAAGAAAATATTTTTATATAATTATGCCAGTTTATAGCTTGTGATAAGAATTTTATTAATGAAATACCTAATAACATCAATAATAAAGAAATGTCGAGGCTAAATAAAATAGATAATATCGTTTTTATTTCTATTTTTCTAAAGATGATAACCAATACCAAAATCGATACTGCTATCTGGATATAAATTTTGTATCTTAGTAGTTTTTGCTTTATAATACTATACACTGACTGTTTTTCCTTATGTATGACCCTTTTCTTCTTTTTCAAATTATTGTATTTTTTTCTTATATCTCGAATGAAACTTGATTTATACACAGAGCTTTTCATGAGGAAATTCTGTGTGTTGTGTTTTTTGAAGTTACGGCTTGTTTGGTCCAACTCTCTGGTTGCGGCTCCTTACTTGTAACTTCAAATTTCCCTCTCCCCTACTCCACCACAAATGATCCCTCTCCCAAAGCCCATAAATGTCAACTTTGTTTCGTAGCGGCAATCTCCGATTGCCATAAACCATTGTAAAAAGCCAATCGGAGATTGGCACTACGAACAAAAAATGTGAAATATTGATACTTATGGGGGATTAATGGATTCTATTTTCGTAGTATACTGCGATAGATAAAAAATACACTTTACTGAAAATCCTTCAATTTCCCTTCTATTAAATCTTTTATTTCTTTTAATCGATTTTCGGTTGTAGCTTCAAACCTCATTACAAGAGCAGGTTGAGTATTGGATGCTCTGATCAGTCCCCAACCATCAGAAAAAGTTACTCGCATTCCGTCTATGTCATTCACTTCATAACCTTCTTTTATGAAGAAATCACGAACCTTATTAACTATCTCAAATTTTGTTTCTTCTATTGTATCAAAGCGGATTTCAGGAGTGTTATACATTTTTGGTAAGTCATTGAGCAGGTCTGAGCATTTTGTATCTGTATTTGAGAGAATTTCAACAAATCTTGCTGAAGCATAAATCGCATCGTCAAAACCTAAATATCTATCTCCTAAAAAGATATGACCTGACATTTCGCCACCAAAATCAATTCCGTCTGCCTTCATTTTGCCTTTGATATTGGAATGACCGGTTTTATACATTAATGGGACTCCACCATGTTTTTTAATGTCATCAAAGAGAGTTTTGGAGCATTTTACATCGGCGAGAACAGTTTTACCCGGATTTTTAATTAAATAATCTCTCGCGAGAATATTTAGAATTTGGTCACCGAATAACATTTTTCCTTTATTATCAACAACCCCTATTCTATCAGCATCTCCATCGAGTCCCAAACCTACTTCATACTCACCTTTTTTCATTTCATTGATAAGGTCAGTCATGTAAGCCTCTATAGTCGGGTCTGGGTGATGATTGGGAAAAGTTCCGTCTAATTCACAATACATTTCTTTCACTTCACATCCGAGCCTTCTTAAAATATTAGGAAGAATAGGACCACCAACTCCGTTTCCTGCATCGACAATACATTTTACTGGTCGAGAAAGCTTGATATTATCCACTATATAGTCTGAATATATGCCTATTATACCTTCAAAGTATTTTACAGAATTAATTTCAGAGTTAGTGGAAATATTTTCAAAATCTTTATTTTGAATAAGCTTCAAAATCTCCTGAATTTGCTCTCCAAAAACACTTTCCATACCGAGATTGAGCTTAATTCCATTGTATTCTTTAGGATTGTGGCTTGCGGTGATCATTGTCCCTGCATCTACTCCGAGTTTCCAAATCGCAAAATAAAGAACTGGGCTTGCGCAAATTCCAATGTCAGTAACTTCGCAACCAGTAGCTAACAATCCATCTGTAAATGCCTTTTTATAGAGAGGAGTGCTTAACCTTGCATCACCACCTATAACAACTGTTTTTTTCCCTTTTCTTCTTACATAAGTTCCAAAGGCTTTTCCTATTGAATTCAAAACTTCTTCATTTAATTCTTTATCGACTATACCTCTAATGTCGTATTGTCTAAATATTTGTGGGTTTATCATTCTCCCTCCTTAGTTTGTAAATTTTGTAATTTACTATCAAGTAGTAAATTATATATAGCCTTGTATCTATGGCTTAAAGTATTTTTTTTTTCTTCTGACATCTCAGCGAGCGTTTTATCATAGTTCAGTGGTATAAATATTGGGTCGTATCCAAAACCATTGTGTCCTCTTTTATCAAAGATTATATTGCCCTCCAAAATGCCCTCTGCTGTAATTAAAGATTTATCTTTGGGATTGTATAAAACGCATACTGTTTTGAAAAAGGCGTAAGTGTCTGTTTTATGCTTCATTTCAGAGAGTAATTTATTCACATTTTCATCATAAGTACAGCCATCTCCAGCATATATTGCTGCATGGATACCGGGTCGATCATCCAAAGCTCTTACAAAAAAGCCAGTATCGTCTGCAAGGCAGGCTTTTCCGGTGTATTCTGCTACTTCTTTAGCTTTTTTATATGCGTTTTCATAAAGAGTATTACTATCTTCTACTACTTCTGGTAAATCAGGAATATTACCTGCAAAAATAAGGTTTAATGAGCCGATAATAGTCGCAATCTCCTGGAATTTATTCTTATTCCTTGTGGCTACTACAATTTCAATCATACATCAATCCCAAATTTCAATAAGATATACTTTATCTTCTTCAAAATAGGTGAATATATTGTAGTATCTATTTTGTATATCAAAACATTGATAGAGTCCAAGATATTATTCTTACCAGGCCAATTATCAACGATTATCTGTCTGTCAACTACTGTTAAGAGATAATGTACACCATAGATTGCAATAATTAAATCGTCCAGATGTCCCAAACCAGGAATAAAATCAGGAATAAGGTCTAAGGGCATGATAATATATCCTAAAATACAGGATAGGACTAGTTTTTGTTTCCTTGAAACTCTATTATCTGCTAATATTCTTGAAAAAAGAATCACAAAATCAGGCAATAAAAAAAGAAGGTCTTTGATATCAAGTGATTCTATCTGGTTCGTATCAGGAGTATTTTTACAGACCTTTTTTCTTAATTTGTCATAAAATTTTAAAAATTTCTTTTTATTTATTTCACTTGTGAAATCATCAGATGTTTTTACAAGATTTTCAGTTTTGATAGTAGTATCTATCAAACGCTCTGAAGCAGTGATTTTGTTTTTACAACCAGAATCCTTTTCTATGTTTGATTCTTTATCACAAAATTCATTTTCATTAATTTTCTTTTTCATAAATATACCTCAATTTATTTTTTTCCTACCCTATCTGCATCATTAAACCTTTACATTATAAACCATTCCTTTACCATAATTTGAAATATAATAATCTACTATGCCATATAAAGTAAATCCTAAGGCTAAGATAATCCCAATATATGATAAAATGATACTCACCGAATAAGATTTTGGTTTAAATCTCATTTCAACAAGATTATCCCCAGCAGGGATAAAAACCCCTCTTAAGAAATGATTTACAGGATAAATCTCAGTCTCGACTCCGTTGATATAGACTTTCCAACCTGCAGGGAAGTGAACCTCAGAAATAACCATAAATGAGTCTTCTTCACTTGATGTAGACCAGATAGTGTGGTGAATATCTCTTTCAAGCATTTCGATACTGGAATCTACAGCAAAAGAAAAATCTGGTATCTGTTGTTCAACCAAAACAGTGTTTGCTGGGTTAAAAGAGGGGTCGCTGAGTCTTAAAAATCGTCTATTTACATCAGTGATAATCTCATAATTTTTAACAAACCAGGCTCTAGGTAATACCTCGTTATTTCTATACACTACATGTCTGGATTCACTATCTAGAAAAATTAGCTCAATTTCAGGATTTACTAGGTCTACATGGCTATTGAAAATCAAATATTTTACATTCAACATATTGATAATATTCCAATTTATAGGGACTCCAGCAGTTATAGTAGAATTTAAAATCCTTCTTGGAGGGTCTATTATATCAGAGTATCTGCTCAGTTTGGCACCATGATATCCCCCTATAGTTTGATGATAATATGACCATCTTGAGTTTCCAAAGTCTTCTACAGGGTAGATACGGAAAGTATCATCATCGTCTAAAAAAAATAAATCTGTTTCTCTTGTTTGAAAATCTTGAAGTATGGTTGATTCTTGGACAAGGATATTGTCGTTTAAATGATTGTCATTTATAAGAGTTAAATCCAATACTACCAATCCAGCGAGTAAAACCAAAACAATATTTTTTTTAACCCAACCTTTTATCATTAATAACAAGAGGAACAAGCTACCAGCAAGTATGATAAAAGATTGCAAACCGCTTTTTAGCAATAAATCAAGTCTTTCGGCTCTGAGATATCTAAACTGTTCTGCTGAAAATCTCGTTGCTTCCTGCCGCTCAGGGTTGGTAAAACTGAGACTTGAAAAGAATTCATTACCTCTAAAAAACAATACTAAGATACCGATAGTAGCAATTAAACTAAAGATAAATACTCTATTAAATAGAGGGTCTTTTACTTTAATTTTTTCCACAAAAAGTTTTAGTCCATATGCTGCTAAAATAGGCACTGCAAATTGTAAAAGGCATAATATCATAGCCGGAACTCTAAACTTGTTGAACAAAGGTAAATAGTTTAATAAAAGATTCGATAAAAAAGGTAGATGCTTACCAAAACTTATCAGCAAAGCAACAATACTGATAACTATCAATGCCTTTACTTGTGTATTTCGAAAATAAAATATACTTGCCATCATAGCTAAATAAATGACAATTATACCCATATAATGAAAAGTTTGAGTAAAAGGCATTGGACCCCAATAATAAGGAGAAATTCCGCCATAAAAAAAAGGCACAAAGAGAGATAATGTCTCCTGAATACCAAAAGACCAGCTTGTTGCATAATCAGTTGATAATCCTCCCGCAGAACCGCCACGAAGCGTATAATAACTGTATTCATAAGTTGACAGATATGGATTTGCTACTCCCAAAACTACAATAATTAATCCAGCTAAAAACATCAAGGAAAATTGATTGTAGTTTGAAACGGTTTTTGTTTTTATAGCCTCAATAAAATATACTAACCAGTATATAAACAACATAAGTAAAGTATAATAAGATATTTGGAAATGATTTATCCTAAGCTGATCTATGAGAAATATGCAAAATAAGCCTAATGACAACAACCTTCGTCGTTGTCTCAAATCATCAAAGGCGAGTAAAATCCATGGTAAATACATGATGGTTCTAAATTTCGTATTATGTCCAATTTCTATTAAACCTATAAAATGAGGACTTTGGGCAAAAGCCAGAGCAGCAAACAAAGCTATTAAAGGGCTAAATTTTAGATAAACAAGCAAAAAATACATACCAATTGCACCAAAAATTAGGTATGTTAATCGCCAATTTATAAATTGATTTAATAAAAAAGGAATTTGATGAAAAAAAGGGATTTTGGGTGGAAAAGACAGTAAATATGAAGGCATTCCCGAAAACATATTGTCTGTCCACAAAGCTCTCCCTTTGTTTTCTGGGTTTTGATTGTATTCTATCAGTTCTTGTGATCCCCATCTCCATTGAAAAGTGTCGTGGGCTTGCGGTGCATAGCCTTGGAAACCAATTTTATAAAATTGAATACATAATACAGCTATTATCAATCCTATCATCAGAAAATGTGCTTTTGATGATTCAAAGATGTCTTTTGATTCATTTTTTTCAATAATTTCATTTTTTTTTCTATTCTTCTTCATTTATTATCTCCTTATTATTTTGATGAAAGTCTACTGATCTTATATTTAGGTTATCAGCAGATTGTGTTTCTGTGCTTAAACTACTTTCTAACGACAAAGCATCCTCTATTTCCCATTGTGCTAATAATTCCTTAGTTTTTCTATTTTTCTTTATCCTTGCAATGATCAAGAAAATGGGGAAACATAACCAGGTCAATAGTATTACACCTTTGTAAATATTTAATCTAAAGAAAGTTTGTAATTCTCTTTCAAAAATACGAAGAAATTCGATATCAGACATAAAAAAAGAATTCATAAAAGCCTCAGTAAAGCTCTGATTTTGTGCCCCTAAATCAAAAAGTCTGATAAGTTGGTTCTTATTTTCATCAGTCATTTTTCTGATAAGCATAGCTGATTGAAAATAAAATGGTTCTATATTCATCATATTTTCTGGATAACTATAAGCATATCTTATTAATAAATAGTTTGTATTAAAAGCATTGTTTGTCATAAATTGAAAAGTTTGGTTCAAAGTTATTTTTTCTGAATAATGCCAAGCTAAGCCCTCATGAAACCATAACGGAGCGTCATCAAAATGATAATTTACATAAAGATGAATATATTCATGGAGTAGAAGGTCAATAAGCCTTTTATTACTTCTTATATAGCGTGGATTCTGAATAAATATATGGTTGTTCTTCAAGTCTGCAAATCCCAAGGCATTGGGTAATCGGACATTTCTTTCATTTATCCAGTTACTAAAAGTCTCTCTATCTGGAGCTATATTTATAGTTATTTCAATATCAGGAAAACTTTTTAATTCAAACTGAAAAAGAACAATAGCTCTAGCTAATTCCCGTCGAATAAAGGAAATTAATCTTTCATCTCTATCATGAAATGTCTGAAAATTTATAAATTCTTCATATTCATCATTTAATGAGCTCGCATACAATAAATTAAAAATTTTATCGGTATTCAGAAATATTGAATCAATATGGTTGAATAAAAGAAAAATAGTTAATAGAATTAATAATTTTTTCATATTTTCAACCTTTTATAAATTATATTGAGGAGTTTTTCTATTTCAAAAGGTTTAAAAATAACATCTTTTAGCCCAAAATTCTTAGCATTTATAATAGTGTGTTTGGGATCATAACAAAACCCTGTCATCATAATTACTGGTAAATTTGGTCTTAACTCACTGACTCTTTTATATAATTCTAAACCATCCATATCAGGCATTGCTATGTCTGTAATAAGCAAATCTATTTGCATATTCTGTATCAGGTTAAGAGCTTCATATCCGGTTTTAGCTTTTAACACCACAAAACTATTGTCTGCTTCTATCAACTGACTTTCCAAGATATCAAGAAAATCTTCATCATCATCTGTTATGATGATTCTTTTCTCAGTAAGATTGCTTGCGTCTGGAATTAAAAATGTATTCATATTGCTCAGGAAGGCTACCTATTGAGTAGATTCTATAATCATTTTTTCTAGAGTTCCATATTTCTCTATAGTCTTTTGAATGATTTCAATCGGCAAATTTGGAGCAGGTTCTTTTTTATCCCAACCAATTTCCAAAACATAATCTCGAATAAATTGTTTATCATAGCTCAATGGAGATGTTCCTTGCTCATAATGTTCTTTATCCCAAAATCTTGAAGAATCTGGTGTGAACAATTCATCAATAAGATATATTTCTCCATTAATAGTTCCAAATTCAAATTTTGTGTCAGCAATGATAATCCCTTTTTCAAGAAAAAAATCATTTGCGTAATTATAAAGTTCTATTGAAATATTTTTTAACTTCTCAGCTAATTTATAATCCATTCTTTCACACATTTTTTTATATGTTATATGCTCATCATGCCCTTTTTTAACTTTAATTGAAGGTGAAAATAAAGTTTCCTTAGACTTTTGATTTTGCCTTAGGTTAGAAGTAATTCCTGATTTTTTATTAAGTTCATTATATTCAATTCCATCGATAGTCCCAGACTTTTGATATTCTTCCCAAGCCGATCCTGCTACATAACCTCTGCAAACACATTCATAAGGAATAGCCCTTGTTTTTTTCACCAACATACAGCGACCTGCTAAAATGTCACGATATTGATGTAATTCTACAGGCATTTCCTCAATTTTATCGGTTATAAAATGATTTTGAATAATATGCTTCGTTTTTTTAAAGAAAAATGATGATATTTGGTTCAAAACTTTACCTTTATCTTGTATTTCATCTGGAAAGACTATATCATAAGCAGATAATCTATCTGAAGTAACTATCAATAAATTGTCTCCAAAATCATATATATCCCTTACTTTGCCTTTATAATGCGGAGGAGAGGGGAATAATTTGTCTATTTTATCGCCACTACTCACTTGATTCTTAAGCGAATCTGTCATTTTTTCTCCTTTTTAATTTTATTTTTATGGACTTCATTATTTATATTCTGTCCTTCTTTACAAAAGACGGATTTTTGTATTTTTTCTATGTTTTCTAAAAACAATTGTTCGATGTAATCTGGTTGAGTCTGACATAAAAAATTAAAAATTATCCATCTATGATCAAATTCTGATTTATCGAAAGCTAATAATTCATTGTTCTTTTTCTTAAAATCAAGGTTGTAAGGAATATTTTCGGATTGAGGACAAGAATATTTTATTTTTTCCTTATTTATCATACCCTCAATAATCATCCCTTCAGAAACGGTAATTTGATTCTCTTGAATTTTAAAATCACCTTCTATAAACTGGCTTGTATAAAAAAACAGAACATGTTTGTAATATCTTTTTAGCAATTCGATTTGCTTTGTTAAATCATCAGCTTTTTGAAATAATAAATCATTTAACAATGCCTCATATTCGATATTCAATTTATTTATAAGTTCTTTATTAGGCAACATCATCATCCGATTTGTCATCTCAGGTAAAGCTTCTCCTAACCTATTCTGGCAAAATCCAAGACAAAGCTCATTCTGAAGTCTTTCACACCCATAAATTGTTGAGTTTTGTTTATCAACATTTTTACGATTGTTTTCTTGCTGTTCTATACTCCTTTCAAATGTTTCATTGCTACATCTCGGCATCTTGAATAAATCAGCAAAAACATCCAAAATATCATTTAGGACAAAAGCACTTCTAAATGGACCTAAAAAATAAAAATCTTCTGTTGTGTCATCACAAACCTTGAAATAAGGGGGTTTTTCAAAATTTATTCCCAGATAACTATATTTATACCAAGGCTTTATCATTTTATTAAAAGGTGGATTATATTTATTTATAAACAAAATCTCTTCTAAAAAAGCACCTATTAATAAATCATTTTCCATATACTCAACATGTTCTACTTGTTTGACAAGTTCTTGAATGACATCATCTTCGCTATTCTCGTCACAGTAAAAATTAATAAATCTATTCAAATTTTCAGTACTTTTTACAAACAATGCTTTATCCTTGCTATATAAAACAAATAAACCTGATTTTTGCGGTAAAACCTTAGTTTTTTTAGACAATTCTATTAATTTAAATTTCTCCATATTACCAAAAAAAAAATCACCTGTTTTTTGTCAATCAATTTTTCATTATTGATATCAAGTCCAAACAAAAAAATTTATTGGTTTAAACTGATAATTGCATTACAACAATCTCCTTGACATAAAATTGCTTTTTTTTTTCTTGGCAAAATATAATTTAATTTATAAAGGAGTTTTCATGAATCCGGAAATCAGAGTCAGATTTGCCCCAAGCCCTACAGGACTTTTACATTTAGGTGGTGTCCGAACAGCATTATATAATTATTTATTCGCCAAACAAAATAATGGAACTTTTATCCTGAGAATAGAAGATACAGACCAATCCAGATATGTTGAAGGTTCTGTAGAAAATTTGATACAATCTTTAAGAGAATTAGGGATCGATTATGATGAGGGTCCTAATTTTCCACAGAATAAAGAAAATTTAAATAGTGAAACATCATTTCTACCTATCTCACAAACCTCTGTTTCAAAAAATGAATCCTATTTTCAATCAGAACGACTTGACCTTTATCAAAAACATGTTGATGAGTTACTCGAAAAAGGTTTAGCATATAGGTGTTATTGCACAAAAGAAGACCTCGAAGCGATGAGAAATGAGCAAACACAGAGGGGTGAAACTACGCGATACAACGGTAAATGTCGAAATCTTAACCAAGAAACAGACAACACCAATGCCGGAAATGAAGTAATATCGACCAAAGTATCCGTAATAAAACCATCTGTCATAAGGATGAAAATGCCCGAAAATAGAATTTTTGAGTTCACAGACATGGTGCGTGGCGTTATCCAAATTTCCTCAAATGAGCTTGAGGATCAAGTTATTTTAAAGGCAGATGGCTTCCCAACTTATCATTTAGCAGCTGTAGTGGATGACCATTATATGAATATTTCACATGTTTTACGAGGTGAGGAATGGCTTTATAGCACTCCAAAACATGAATTTTTATACGAATCTTTAGGGTGGAAACCACCCGTTTGGGTTCATTTACCCTTGCTTTTAAACACCGATAAAACCAAACTCAGCAAAAGACATGGTGACTTTTCTGTAGCAAATTATTTAAAAATGGGATACCTAAAAGAAGCTATTATCAATTTCGTAGCATTGCTTGGCTGGCATTCTTCAGACGATAAAGAATTGTATACCATTCAAGAACTTGAAAAGGAGTTTTCTCTCCAAAGAATTACAAAATCGGGTGCTGTTTTTGATATCACAAAACTTGATTGGATGAATGGTTGGTATATACGAAATCTGCCACTGGAGAATATCGCTGAGCTTTGTAAGCAATATTTTGAAAAAGAAAATATAGATATTTCCAATGAAGTAAAATACTTGAAGGTGATTAATCGAGCCAGAGATCAAATCACCAAATTGACAGAAATTGTGGAACAAGCTAAGGTTTTTTATTCAAATTTTGAAGTATCGATAGAGAATTTGGAAATTGTGCAGTCTGAGAATTCACAAAAAGTTTTGCAATGGTTTATCCAAGAAATAGAAAATAATTATGCTGTTGTAGCTAATAATCAAAACCCTTATTCTGAAATGCTAAAAAGAGCTTCTGAAAATTTAGGTATAAAAGGAAAAAATCTATTCTTTCCTTTACGAATTGCTTTATTCGGTGATTGTCATGGACCTGATATTCCTATGTTGATAGACATTTTTGGCATTGATGAATCTCTCGAAAAATTGAAGAAAATGATTTTTTAAGCTAAATAAAATTTACATTTGAAACTATAAAATATTATTTGACAAATATAACTATTTAAAAATAGCGGCTATCTTATCTTTCAACATAACTGCTTATTCATTTTGACATAATTTCATCATAGAATCTATACTTCGTCTGCTCAACAAATCTTTTTTTAATGATTTATTTTTTCTCTCCATAACAATTTCTGGTAAAAGACCAAAATTTGCATTCATAGGAGTAAAATTATCTTTAGTTGATGTAAGATATCTCCAAAGTTGACCGCTGATTGTTTCTTCAGGTAAATAATTTATCTGTTTCATAATAATTTTTGCAGTCAAAAGACCTGAAAAAATTGATTCAACATACCCCTCTACCCCTGCTATTTGTCCTGCTATCCTTATATGAGGAGCTATCTTGAGAGAAAAGTCTGGATTGCATATTTCTGGTGTATTTAAATAAGTATTTCTATGGATAGATCCCAATCTGAGAAATTCAGCATTTTCGAGACCGGGTATGAGTGAAAATATCCTTTTTTGCTCAGAATATTTTAACATAGTTTGGCATCCGACGAGATTGAAAGCTGTTTTTTCTCCATTTTCAGCTCTGAGTTGGATGACTGCATAAGGTCTTTTTTCAGTTTTAGGATTTATGAGACCTACAGGTTTCATTACTCCAAAACGAAGAGTATCGATGCCTCTTCTGGCAAGTTCCTCTATAGGTAAACAATTTTCATAAAATTTGAAATCAAGATTATTAAAAAATTCATTCTCAAACTCTTTTGCTTCATGTTTCGAAGCAGTAAGGAGAGCTTCCACAAATTTTATATATTGGTCTTTATCAAATGGACAGTTTATATAGTCTATAGAAGGCTTTTTATTGCTATCATCTATATTTTCAACCAATCCTTTATTATACCTAGACTGTGAAAAAACTTTGTTTAAATCAATACTCTCACCATCTATAATAGGTGCAATAGCATCAAAAAAATAAAGATGTTCATCACCAACGATTTCTATTAAGCTTTTTGTTAATTTATCTGATATTAAGGGACCACAAGCTATTATAATATCAGAGTCTTTATCGCCATGAATATTTTCTTTATTTTGCTGAATATCTGTCGATATTTGGTTTTGATGTATAGAAATTGATGGTAAATTTGTGTATTCTTTATTAATAAAATTTATATTTTTATGATTTTTTATGATAAAAGTTACTTTATTAGCAAACAAGAATCTATCTACCGCAATGGCGTTACCAGCAGGAACAGAGTATTCTCGCGCTATTTTTAATAACTCACAACCCAATATATCCATTTCTGCTTTGAGCAAGCCTGAAGCTGTAGTTAAGAGATTTGATTTTAAAGAATTTGAACAAACCAGTTCGGCAAATAAATCAGTTTGATGAGCAGGTGTTTTTGTGTGTGGTCTCATTTCATAAAGATCTACTTTCCAGCCTGCATTAGCTAGTTGGAGCGCAGCTTCACAACCTGAGAGACCAGCTCCAATTATGGTAATTTTCATATATAATCACATTCCTGTAAAACATAATTTTATCTTTGAAATAATCATAGCGAAAGTAATAATATTATAATATTACATCACTTCTGACCGACTAAAATTTAGGTCATTTTCTAATTTGTTCCTCAATAAATATCTATCATTTTTTCAAGAGTCTTTTCAAAAATAATTTTACAAAATCTTTAAATCATTTTTTTCTTGTGAGAAGAACTCTTTATGAAAAAATAACTCATAATAACTCTTTTATTTTCAACATATTACATGAAAACGATAGGGGAAGCATACAGGAGGGGAAAGAGAGTTGCAGATATAATATTGAAAAATAGAGAGATACAGAAGTAAATTTTTTCACTTATCCATAAGCTATCCACAATTTATTTTTCACTACTGACCGACTAAAATCTATTATAGTCAAAAATGTATCCCCTTTCATAAATTTACGAGGCTTGGGACAAAACCTACCCCCTATCGATAAATATGTTCATAAACATTATTATTTCAATAGTTACATGAAAAAAACAAATTAATCGGTCAGTAGTGTCATTATATATATTTAACTTTTACAAATTATTTATGTTACAAAAATAAAAAAACTATTAATGATTAGTAAATTTATTTTAAAAAGAGCTACATTACGATAAAGCATTATCCCTACGGGATATAACCTATATTCTGGTAATCGCTTTCTACCAAGCCATTATTCCTCTGGAATATTCAAAGAAGAACCAAAATGATTTGTCACCTTGAATGCAGTGAAAGGTCTAGATTCCTCGTAACCTCAAAGTAGCCTCAAAGAAACCTCAAAGAAACCACAAAAAAAACTTGACAAAAAAAAATAAAAGACTATAATGTAAGCAAGTGGGATGGGTCGATAAAGTTTACCTCGCAAGGATTGATGAAGTGACACGGAGATTGCTTCGTGAGGATAGCAAGAAGGAACCTCGCAACGACGGGTTGGATGTAGTGACACGGAGATTGCTTCGTAAGGATCGCAAGAAGGGACCTCGCAACGACGGGGCGGGGTGGTAGTGGCACGGAGATTGCTTCGTGAGGATAGCAAGAAGGGACCTCGCAACGACGGGGCGGGGTGGTAGTGGCACGGAGATTGCTTCGTGAGGCTCGCAAGAAGGGACCTCGCAACGACGGGGCGGGGGGGGAGTGGCACGGAGATTTATTCGTGAGGAGCGCAAGAAA
>WRLO01000071.1 GCA_009777575.1 Candidatus Cloacimonadota bacterium | reverse complement strand
ACCTTACACATGCCGAAGGTATGTGAAGCTAGGTAGAAAATGATGTAAAACCACAAAACCGCATCCCGTAGGGATGCAACCAATCAATTGGCACATTTTGTAGCATCCCTACAAGATGCAACATGGTGCATATATTCCTTTCTACAGAGCTATCATTTCTACGCAAATGACTTTTCGGAGAGCACTCCTACGGAATATTTAAGGTAATCCATTTTTCGGACTACGGTCATAAATACGACAGCTTTTATAAACTTTAAAAATAAATTTCAAATATATGTTGACAAAAAAGGTTGAAAAAAAAACATATCCTAAATAGTTAGTTTTATTATTTTTATGGCTGACTAATTATATATATATTTATGATTCCACTAAGAGTCAAATTTGATGTTTTGGAGGCTGAATGAGTGTTTTATCTATCATACTTATCTGTGGGATAGTGTATCTGGTAGCTTACATTTTATATGGTCGTTTTCTGGCTAAAAAAGTTTATCATCTTGAAGATAGTCAAGTAACACCAGCAGTTACGATCAACGATGATGTTGATTATGTCCCGACAAAAAAAGGTTATCTAACCGCCCAACATTTTTCCAATATAACAGCAGCTGGTCCTATCAATGGACCAATTCTAGCAGCTGGCATGTTTGGCTGGTTTCCTGCGCTATTATGGTGTGTTTTTGGCACAATATTTATTGGTGGTGTGCATGATATGGGTTCATTGATAGCCTCTGCACGCAATAAAGCTAAGTCAATCACAACCACAATCCGCGAAAATGTATCAAAGCGAGCTTGGGCATTATTTATGTTGTTTTTATGGATGACATTAATCTATTTGATAATAGCGTTTACTGATATAACAGCTAGTTCAATGGTAGGCATCCAGTCGCTTTCTGATGGCTCTACAGTTTACAGAGGTGGCATAGCAACATCCTCATTTATGTATATTTTTCTAGCATTAATAATGGGTTGTGTTATCCATTACACAAAATTAAGCGAAAAATGGGCATTAATGATTTTTACTCCGATGATAATAGTAGTTACATGGTTGGGTCAAAAAATGCCACTTGATATAGATTTTCTTTTCCCCGGTCATGCAGTATTTCAACAACAATTTTGGGGAGTTTTGATCCTCACATACTGCTTCTTAGCAGCGCTACTCCCGATGTGGTTGTTACTCCAGCCTCGTGGTGCAATGGGTGCTTATTTTAAATGGGGTATGATATTGGTAGCAGGATTTGGTTTATTATTTGGTAATTTTCAAGCAGATTTTGATTCAGCTTTTACCACTTATGCTCCCGGAGGCAATCCTTTATTTCCAATATTATTCATCACAATAGCTTGTGGTGCTTGTTCTGGTTTCCATGCTATAGTTGCATCTGGAACAACAAGCAAACAATTAAAATTTGAATCACATGCGAAACCTGTAGGTTATGGTAGTATGTTGTTGGAAGGTTTATTGGCTTGTGTGTCTATATCTTGCATCATGATCTTTGCCGCCAGAGCACCTGAGATATGGAACAGCACTACCAATTCAGCTCTAGCTCCCAATTTTATTTATGCTCATGGTATGGGAAAATTTTTAAGCATCTTTGGTGTGCCATTAGCACTTGGAGTTAGTTTTGGATTGATGGCGTTCACGACCTTTGTATTTGATACGCTTGATATCTGTGTAAGGCTCGGAAAATATATATTTGAGGAGCTTACGAATATTAAAGGTATGATGGCAACAATGCTTGGAGCTTTTATCACCGCATCTCTTCCTGTTTTCTTTATATTTCAAACTATGAGCGATGATATGGGAAATGCTATCCCTGCATGGCGAATATTCTGGAACTTATTTGGTTCAGCAAATCAGCTTTTAGCGGCATTATCACTGACTGGTATCAGTATTTGGCTCAAAAACGATTATAAAAAGTCTTGGGGTTGGCTAGCAACCTTAATACCAGCTATATTTATGTATATAATGTCAGTTTGGTCTTTATTTATAATGATTTTCAATGGTTGGAAATTACAAAAAGGACATTTTATACTTCCTTATATTGCCTCACTTCTCGTGATTTTAGCAGCAATTGTTGGTGTAGAAACATTGATTTGCATGATAAAGAAAAAGAAATTTAAAAATTAATTGTTATGGCAGAAAAATATAGCAAAAACATATTTCCACTTTTTTCTATTCTTGGTTTCTTTTTAATTTTTGTTTCCTCATTTATCACCTATATAGTGTCTGCATACCAGATTAACAGAACTTATGTAGAACAGCAACTCATGATAACAGGTGAGAATATAAAACTACAACTTACAAGAAAAGTTTCTGCAGAGTTAGCAATGCTGCAAAATTTGGGTCGTTCACCAGTTATTCGTGAATATTTTGTCAATCCTGATGACGCAATGCTGAAAAATTATGCACTTACAGAATTTGAAATATATCACAAACACAGTAGTCAAAGTATTGTATTCTGGGCAAATGATAAAGACAAAATATTTCACGCTATTGGAGCAGAGGCATATTTAATAGATCCAGATCTTGAAGAAAATTATTGGTATAACCTCACTCTTTACGAAACTGAGGAACTAAATTTTAATATTAACTATAATCCCGATCTTGATATAATTTATCTATGGGTGAATATACCAGTTTTTGAAGATATAGATGTTGATGTCCGCAAACCAATCGGAATGCTTGGCACAGGATTAAATCTAGATAAAATAATTGAGTTAGTAGATACTTCTTGCAGCGATAGAAGCCAAACTATCACGGCCTATTTATTCAATCAATATGACGAAATTACCATAGCAAACGATTTTGATTTAATGGATAATAAAGTTCTAATCAGTGATCATCTTGGAACAGCTGGAGAGGAAATCGTCAGAATTGCGAGAACATTTGAAGGCGAACAAGAAGAATCTTTCATTTATGGAACATCGATGTATCATGTAGGTTCATTGGAAGCTATTAAAGACTGGTATATGGTTTTACATTATGAGATGCCGGGAATGTTTGCAATGGCTCCGCAGATGAATTTAATTTTTTTCGGGATGTTATTCCTTATTTTTGCACTGCTTGTCGTGATGAATTTTTTTGTAACAAAAACAAACAAAGATATGTCTGACCAAAATACAAGATTATATGAAAGTAACGAAAAACTAAATATGGTTGTGCAAGCAACCAAAATAGGTTTATGGGATGTAGACATCGCTGACACGGATCTTAAAAATCCCAATACCAAGTTCAATTGGTCTGATGAATTTAGGCAAATGTTAGGATATAATGATATAAATGATTTTCCAAATCTTGAAAGTAGTTGGCGAGATAAATTGCATCCAGACGACAAAGAAGAAACTCTTGAGCATTTTAGAAAACATGTTCATGACACAACAGGTTCTATACCATATGATGTCGAATATCGATTGCTCACGCAAAAAGGAGAATATGAATATTTCCGTGCTTATGGAGGAACTTTCAGAGATAATTATGGTTCTCCGCTACGAGTTGTTGGCTCATTGATAAATATTACCGAAACAAAAAATATGCTCATCGATTTAGAAAAACAGCGAATTCTCGCCGAAGTTGCATCAAAAGCCAAAAGTGATTTCCTCGCTAAAATAAGCCATGAAATAAGAACTCCAATGAACGCTATCATCGGTATCTCGCAAATACAATTACAAAAGTATACAGAAGAAGACAGTTATTCTGAAGCTCTCGAAAAAATTCATCATTCAGCTTGTAGTTTGCTTGGAATTATCAACGATATCCTTGATTTATCAAAGATAGAAACCGGAAAAATGGAAATAAATGACATTGAATATTATGTTCCCAGTCTGTTGCATGATGCAGTTCAATTGAATATACTACAGATAGGGTCAAAACGACTTGAATTTATACTTGACCTTGACGAAACCCTACCCAGTAAACTTATTGGTGATGAACTTCGTATAAAACAAATATTAAACAACCTATTATCAAACGCAATTAAATATTCCACAAAAGGATATGTAAAACTATCTGCTAGTTTCCAAGAATGTTCGGATAGCAATGAAAATTCAAATGAAGGGTACCTAAATCTTACAGTCGAAGACACAGGACAAGGATTGAAACCAGAAGATTGTGAAAAGCTTTTTTCTGAATATATGAGATTTAATATCAAAGAAACAAGAACAGTTCAAGGGACAGGAATAGGACTAAATATTACAAAAAGTCTTGTTGAAATGATGGGCGGAAACATTAAAGTAGATAGTGAATACGGAGTCGGAAGTAAATTTTCGGTGTCAGTAAAACAAAAAACTCTCGATTGCGAACCTATCGGAGAAGAACTTGCAAAACAACTTAGTTCATTTACTTTTTCAGGAAAAAAACATCATACAAGCCTTCAGATAACCAGAGAAGCAATGCCGTATGGCAGTGTCCTTGTCGTAGACGATATAGAATCAAATTTATTTGTAGCAAATGGACTTTTGATGCCATATCAATTAACTGTAGAAACCGCTCTCAGCGGAGAAGATGCAATTGCTTTGATTAAATCTGGTAAAGAATATGATATTATCTTTATGGATCATATGATGCCAGAAATGGATGGTATTGAAGCTACGAATATTTTAAGAAAATTAGAATATAAAGGGATAATCGTGGCATTAACAGCAAACGCAGTCTCTGGAAATGCTGAAATGTTTAAACAAAATGGGTTTGACGATTTTATATCAAAGCCCATAGATATAAGAATTTTAAACACGGTGTTAAATACTTATGTAAGAGATAGGCATACTGAAGAACACAGTGTTTTTAAGTCTGAGAGTATACAAAACTCAGAAAACAATACTTCAGGATATGATGAGAGACTATTAAGCATCTTTATTAAAGATGTGCAAAAAGCAATTATTACACTGAAAGAAACAACCCAAAATTCAAATATTAAATTATTTACAACAACTGTTCACGGAGTTAAATCTGTCCTCGCTAGCCTCGGACACAAAGAGACATCAGAAAAAGCTGCTGAGCTTGAAAATGCAGGACTAAATGAAGATTTAAACTTTATTTTAGAAAAAACAAGCGATTTTATTGTTTCATTAGAAAATATATTAAATCAACTCAAAAAAGATGATAGCAAAGATAGAGAAAATGAAACTATTGAAGAGGATAAAGAGTTTTTGATAGAGCAATTAAATATTATCAAATCTGCCTGCGAAGTTTTCGATGATATAACTATTTATGAGGCTATTAAACTATTGAAAACGAAATCATGGACTAAAGATACTATGGAACTTATAGATAAAATTTATAATGATATCTATTTACATAGCAATTTTCAAGAAACTATTGATGAACTGTCTGCAAATGGAATAATCAAAGAATAAGAACCAAAATTTAATGTAGACACATAAGGGCTAACCCATACACGCTTTAATACGGGCAACCACCTTTAGATGACCCTTGATTTTTAAGGTAGTTATATTAGGTTCCTGAAAAATAGTATATCAAAAAAGATTGACATCAGGAAAGCAATAAAAATAATGGTTCAAAATACTTTTTAAGTGGGGAGTAATGTAAATGAGTAAAGATTTAAATGACTATTTTTCAAATAAGTATCACAATCCGTGTGAAAGTTATGAAGATTTAGTAGAATGCTGTAAAAAGGTAAAGATATTTACCGCAGAAAAAGAGGAAAAATGGCATAAATTCTTTTTTTCTAGTAGTGTAATGATAGAAAAATTGCTTCAAGAAGAAAGACAATGGAACGAAAAACATTTACAAGAAAGAAGTTTTGAATATTTAAAGGATGAAAATAAAGAGTTACATATAGAAAAATTGCCAGAAAACTACAAAACATCCTTTGCTAATCCTGAATATTCTGTAAAAATATTTGGAAAAAAATTTGGACAGCTTAACAGTCTTTTTTATACCTATTTACTGAGTTTGACAGGTAATTGCCATCAGCATTACAAAACTCAGATGACGAAGTTTCTGGGATTGTATTGTGAATATTTCATGGTTTGGTTTCAGGAAGGAGCAAATTATGAAAAACTATATGAAACAATAAAGTCATATAATTTCAAGTATTTACGCGAGGGACTAGATCGAGATTTCAGAAAAAGATTTTCTCCTGATTATGATTTTTATGTAAAATGGGTAAAAAATGCTGATTTGACAGATTTACGTTATCTATTTTATTATGGAAATTATGTCAGTGACAATGAAATCATGACAGCTGAGTTTCTAAATACATTGCCCCAAGAGAAAATAGACAAAGTCATGCACCAGACAGCCAAAGCCTATATCATGGGATTTGCAGAGGGTAATAAGGACTATACAAAGAAAAAGACAGCTATCCTCTATTTCCGCCTAGGTATGGAACGTCTAGCTCGTAGCTTGATATTAGAACTAGAAAATAAATATGGATTAAAAGTCATGATATCCGGAGTAATGTCTGGAAAATATGACCAACAGTATCAATACGACCATAGGTTCAGCAATGCGCTTTATTTAGATAAAGAATATACAGAATATTATTTAAAAGAGTTAGAAGAATGTAATGAGGCTTTAAAAGAAGTTATTGGAGAAGTATCTGGAGGTATATATTTTGATCCATTTGGCGAAAAACCATTTACTCCCAAAAACAAAACATCATGCATGAAATATAGCGAAGAGCAAATCCAGTTGAACAAACAGATTCGTTCTACTCGCTCCATGCTCATGAGCAAATACTACAAACGAAGCGAAACATCTTTCTGTATAATAGGTTTCCCTACCCCAGATATAGGGAAAGAGTTTACAGAAATCTTTGATAAAGTCATAGAAATCAACATGCTCGATCATGAGCATTGGTTGAAAATACAACAATGCTTGATAGATGCACTTGATCAAGCGGATAGGGTTTTGGTTAAGGGAAGGAAAAAGAATAAAACAGACATCATCGTAAAACTTCCGAAATTGAAAAATCCAAAAAAACAAACTAATTTCGCCAATTGTGGTGCAACAGTAAATATCCCAGTAGGAGAAGTTTTTAACACACCGCAGTTGAAAGGAACAAATGGATTATTGCATATCCCAAGAACCTTTTTGAATAGTTTTTTATTCAAAGACCTTGAATTGTTTTTTACAGATGGTAGAATATCTTCTTACAACTGTAAAAATTATAAAACAGAAGAAGCAAATCAGAAATATATAGAAGAAAATCTAATGTTCCCACATAAATCATTACCAATAGGTGAATTTGCAATAGGAACGAATACCTTAGCCTATTCTGTAGCCAAAAAATATAAAATAATGTCCGTTTTGCCGATTTTGATCATCGAAAAGATGGGACCACATTTTGCAATCGGAGACACATGCTACAGTCGTGAAGAAGATACTCCAGTGTATAATCCAGATGGTAAAGAAATCATCTCCAGAGACAATGAGCAATCTCTTCAGAGAAAAAAAGATCAAATGAAAGCCTATTTAAATGTTCATACAGACATCACTCTCCCTTATGATGAGATTGGTCTAATCCAAGCCATTAAGGAAAATGGAGACACTATCAATATAGTGAAGAATGGAAGGTTTGTGTTGAAAGGAACTGAAGAATTGAACACTTATTTTAAGGCAGAATAAGTTTCATATAGTTATGGGATTTTTTTAAGTTACTTAAAAGAGGGTTATAGAGTTACCCTAAAAATTTTAAAAGAATACTGGGCAGAGACAACGCACTATTTATTTGCATATAATGAAAACCTCCAATTTTCTTTCGTCTCTGCCCTTCGATTTTAGAAAAAGGGAATTTGAGTAATAGGTAGAAAGTATGAACACATATTTTGACAATGCATCAACAAGCTATCCTAAATCGGAATATGTAGCTGAAACAATGCATAAATGCATACGGGAAATAAAAGGCAATTTAAGTAGAGGAAATTCAAAAGATAGCATTCGCATAGCGGAAGTTTTTTTTGAGACACGGGAAATGCTATCTAAGCTATTTAAAGCTGAAAAATCAGAAAATATAATCTTTACCCCCAATGCGACGATAGCCGTAAACACAATCTTATTTGGACTTGATTTGTATAAAAAACATGTTCTTGTAGGACCTTTAGAACACAATAGTATAATGCGTCCTTTAGAGTTTTTAAAGAAGCGAAAAATTCTTAAATATAGCGAAATGCCAGCTAATCCAGATGGTAGTATAGTATTTGAGCGTCTAAAAAAACATATCAAGAAAAACACCGCACTAGTAGTGATTAACCATACAAGTAATGTGAATGGGCTTATACAAGATATAAATCAGTTTAAAAAACATATTGGCAATATTCCAATTCTTGTAGATTCCGCACAGTCAGCCGGAATAACAGATATAGATGTATCAAAATCTGGGATAGATTATTTAGTCTTTACAGGTCATAAAGGTTTGTGTGGTCCAGCTGGAACAGGTGGGTTTTATATAAAGAACCCTGAAATGTTGAAATCGTATATATATGGAGGGACAGGTAGTAAATCAGATTCCTTTGATATGCCTGATTTTTTACCGGATAAATACGAAGCAGGAACTCCTAATATATCGGGAATATTTGGTCTCTGGGCAGCACTAAAGCAGCATAATGCTGAAACAATAGAAAATATATCTCCCAATATAAACTTATCAATATTTGAGATCACCAAAGACTTTATCAAATTTTTAAGAACGAAAACAGATTATCAAATATATTGTGCTGAAAATGAAAAACAACAAGCCCCTGTGTTCTCAATAAGTCATAAGGAAAAGAGCATTACAGATATATCAAACGAACTTTTCTATAAATATGATATTATTACACGAGTAGGCTTACATTGCGCTCCAGCAGCTCATAAATTTTTAGGAACATATCCCGAGGGTACCATCCGAATATCCTTTTCAAAATATCATACAAAAGACGATATTGATTATTTGAAAAACGCTTTTTTATGATTCAAATTTCGTAAAATAACTTAATAAAAAATTATTAATTAGTCTACATCTAAGAAAAATTCACTCCTCATCTGTATAGGATGCAAAATTATATCTTCAAATAAATTAAGATAATAATCTACATTTTTGTTTATTGGATCGGGTAATTTCATTGTAGGTAGCATTTGACTGATGCTTGTATTAAAACCTGTAAAAAAGGAACTAAAAAAAGATCTTTTTTCTGGAAAATACATTAAAGAATAATTGTCTAAACTTGTCATTTCAACAGCTTTGTTTATGGCATTGTCGAGCAAACCTATTTCATCGATTAGGTTGTGTTGTAAGGCTTTTGTGGCTGACCAAATTTGTCCTTTAGCTATTGCTTCTACTTCGTCAATACTCATATTTCTGCCTTCGGCAACTCTGGTTTTAAACTCTGTATAGATATCATTGGTTGATATTTGTAAAGCATCAGCAAATTCGCTGTTAAAAGGCATAAAGGGATTTCCCGCATTAGCAAATTTACCATATCTTAATGGCTCGAAATTAATCCCTATTTTTTCAGCTGTTTCTTGTAGATTAAATAACATCAAAAAGACACCTATAGAACCAGTGATAGTGTAAGGATCAGCAAAAATATAATTGGCATTTGAGACTATATAATATCCACCAGAGGCAGCAGCGCCACCCATTGATACGATAACAGGTTTTCTCTTGCTGAGTTGGGATATTTTAGCATGAATGATTTCAGATTCAAGAGCGCTACCACCACCGCTACTCACTCTGATAACAACGGCTTTGATATTATCATTGGCTATTATTTTGTCGAAAATTTTTACATATTCACTTGATGTGATGTTGTTTGAAGAATTAAATGAGCCACTTTGAGACACAATATCACCGAGCATATAGACCACTGCAATGTTATTTCTTTGTGGTTTAAGTCTTGGAATTGCATATCGAGCTTGAGAAACTAGTTGATTTTCGTTGATATTGAGTTTATTTAACATATTGTCGAAAAACATCAACTCGTTGATAATGCCCATAGAAATAGCATCCTGTAGATTGATAATAAATTTTTCTCTTTCTTCAAAGAGATATCGAATATCATCTAAAGATAAACTATATCCTTTCGCAAAATCACTTAATAATTGCTCATAAAAATCTGAATAAAGTTCAGAATAATTCTCTCTCATTTCTTCAGACATTTCTGTCCTAGTAAATGGTTCACCAGCACTTTTGTAGTCTCCAGCACGAATAATGTGAACTTCTGCCCCGAGTTTATCGAGTAAATCTTTCATGAACATTATATTCCCTCCAACCCCGCTCAACACAAAGCCAGCAGAAGCACTTGGATTCATATAAACCTCATCGGCTACACTTAAAAGGAACATGTCTGGATCGGATGCTACATCAAAATATCCATATACTTTTTTTCCAGAGCTTTTGAAATAAATCAAAGCAGCTTTTAATTCGTTTAAGGTTGTATAACCAGCATTTATACCTCTTGGTTGAAGAATAATTGCAGTTATACGTTTGTCGTCCTTTGCCGCTCTGATTTTAAGTATTAAGTCATGAGCATTATCCGAATGACCAGTTAAAAATGTGAACCCATCATCTATAGGAGAATACATTTGCAAATCTCCAGATAGTCTGATATGCAAGACAGAATTGTTTGCAATCTTAGTTCTTTTTGTTGAAGTGGAAATATTTCCAAAAGGTTGTATTTTTATGGTGATACAACTAGTAAAAAACACCAGCATGAAACTTGCTAAAATCAATAGTCTTTTCATGGTTACTCCTATATAATTATTTTTCAGGAGCATTATTTTTAAGAAGGTTTAAATGTCAAGAACATTTTATATTTCATATTATTCATATAATGACAAAACATAAGCCTCTTTGGTACGTGAGTCCCCGTAGCAGAAATCTCCGATTTCCACCCCGTAGCAGAAATCTCCGATTTCCCCCATCCGTAGCAGAAATCTCCGATTTCCACCCCGTAGCAGAAATCTCCGATTTCCACCCCGTAGCAGAAATCTCCGATTTCCTCCATCCGTAGCAGAAATCTCCGATTTCCCACTCCAAAATTTTACCTTACACATGCCGAAGGTATGTGAAGCTATGTAGAAAATGATGTAAAACCACAAAACCGCATCCCGTAGAGATGTAACGAATCAATTGACATTCGTAGGGAACGCATGTATGCGTTCCGCCTCAATATTGACACATTTTGTAGCATCCCTGCAAGATGCAACATGGTGCATATATTCCTTTCTACAGAGCTAACATCTCTACGCAAAAGACTTTTAGGAGAGCACTCCTAGCGGAATAAATATGGTTGGGTGGTGTCATTTTATCTACCAAGCCATAATTCCTAAGGAATAAACGCATTTTCTTAAAAATATATTAAATTTCAAAAATCGGATTTCAAAAATCTATTGACAAAAATCATCCATTTTTTTTTATTTGCTCCAAATATATTTTTTTGAGGTAAAATGGGATGATAGTAGCGATAGATGGACCTGCTGCTTCTGGTAAAAGTACCACTGCAAAGCTCATTGCACAAGAATTTGGATTATTATATCTCGACACAGGAGCAATGTATAGGGCTGTCGCTTTATTTGTAAAGAATAATGGCATTGATTTAGAAAATCTACATTCTCTGGAAGCTATATTAGAAAAAATAGACATCAAATTTAGGAAAGTAGAAGCTGAAACATTTGATTCAGAAGGTTTTAAAAGCACCTTAAGTATTTTTCTAAATGATATTGATGTGACTGAGGATATACGCACTCCAGAGGTTACGAGAATGTCTTCAAATGTAGCCACCATAAAGATTGTTCGACAAAAAATGGTTGAACAACAACGAAAGCTCGCATCAAATCACGATGTGATACTCGATGGTAGAGATATAGGAACTGTAGTCTTTCCAGATGCGGATTTTAAGTTTTTTTTGACTGCTTCACTTGAAGTTAGGGCTTTAAGACGTTTCAAGGAAATGACCCAGAAAGGGCTAACATTAAATATCGAAGAAATAAAAAATGATTTGATTTGGCGAGACAAGAATGATTCGTGCCGTTCTGAAGCTCCTTTAAAAAAAGCTGAAGATGCAATAGAAATCAATACATCAGAAATGTCAATCGAAGAACAAGTAAGAATAATTATTGATATTATTAGAGAGAAAATTGCGTAAAATTTATTATAGTGCATCGTGTTTAATCAGGTTAATAATGAAGGTTTTTGGAAATTTAAAAGTCATCAATAAAGAAGGACTTATTAATGCTAAATCCTGTATTATTGCATCAAATCATTTATCATGGTTTGATCCTCCATATATCGGTGCAATGACGCCTTATGAAATAGCTTATTTAGCAAAATCTGAACTATTTAAGTATAAGCTCGGAAATTATTTGTTGAGGCTTGGAAACGCAATCCCAGTCAAAAGAAATCAAACAGATATTAATGCTATTTCAAACGTTTTAAAGGTTTTAGATGCTGGGAAAACACTAATGCTTTTTCCACAAGGTGGTATTAAACGTAAAACGATTAAGCCAGGTGTAGGTCTTTTTGCCATGAAAATGAAAAAGGACATTATTCCAGTCTTTGTAAAAAACACAGACAAGCCTATAGCGTGTTTCTTTAGATTAAAAAAAACAATGATTATTGTCGGACAACCAATCAAATATGAATTTTTCGCTGATTGGGAACAGACAAAAGAAAATTACCAAAAACTTGCCAATTTTGTTTTTGAAAAAATAATGGAATTGAGTCAAAGGAAATAAGATGACAAACATAAGATTGGCAAAAAATTCAGGATTTTGTTTCGGAGTGAAAAGAGCTATCAAACTTGCTGAACAAACCGCAAATAAATATGGAAGAGCTACCACTATAGGACCAATTATTCACAATCCTCAAATGGTAGAAAGTCTAAAAAAAGCAGGTGTGATAACTGTAGAAGACATTGATTTAATTGAGACCGGACCTGTCATCATAAGGTCTCATGGGATTCCAACTGAATCCTTGTCAACATTGAAAAAGAAAAAACTCGAAATTATCGATGCTACTTGTCCTTATGTCGCAAAAGCGCACGAGTTTGCAAAGCTCGCTGATAAGGAAAACTATCAAATATTTATTTTAGGCAATCCGGATCACCCAGAGATTATTGCCTTGAAATCGTTTATAGAATCGAATGTATATATCGTGGATAACAATGATGGTGGCCCCTTGCTACCACCACCACTTGTCTCCTTGCAGTGTGAGAAGAATAACTCGGTAATAGAAAGAATTTCTAATGAAAAATTTTCAAAAATCGCAGTTATTTGTCAAACAACTCAAAATATCAGTAATTTACAAAAATTGTCAGAGCTTTTAATGCCTATTTCAAATGAACTAAGGATATTTAATACCATTTGTAATGCAACTAATGTCCGTCAAGAATCAAGCTTGCAACTTGCAAAAAAAAGTAGTTTGATGATTGTTATAGGCGGGAAAAATAGCTCTAATACAAAGATGCTTGCAAAACTATGCTCTGAGTATGCTCCTTCAAAACATATTGAAGTTGCCGAAGAGCTTGATGAAAATTGGTTTAAAAATTTAAATTATCCAGACACCATAATAGGTTTAACTGCTGGTGCCTCGACACCAGACTGGATTATTATAGAAGTTTATAATAAAATCAAATCAATAGTTGGTGATAATGATTTCGTGGTGAACTCCGTTGAAAACATTCCCGGCTATAAGGAGGAACCAGATGAGTAGTAACACTCAAAAAAAACGAAAGGGCACTGTAGTGGCTGAAGAAAAAGATATTGGAGAAAATACTGCACCTGTAAAAAAAATCTCTAAAATCAAATCAACAAAAGCTAAAACTGATTTGCCAGCAAAAGAAGAGAATTTAGAAATGTCTCCACCTGTTGAGCAAAGTCAATCCGCTGAAGAACCTTTCGATAATTTACAAGAAACCACTGAAACAGAAAACTCTGATTTACATTTAGATTCAGAAAACGCTGATTCAAAACCAGAAAAAGAAATCTCAGATTTCGCTTCTCCAGAACCCGAAATTACAAACGAACAAGATTTCAATCTCGAAATGATTGAACAATCAATGCTCAATGTTGCTGCCGGACAAGTTGTTGAAGGCAAAGTAGTCGGAGTTGATGAAAAAGAAGTTTTGGTTGACATTGGCTGTAAGTCAGAAGCCGCAATCCAAATCCATGAATTTAACACTGATGAAATACCAGTTAAAGGCGATACAGTGAGAGTTTATGTTGTATCAAGAGAAAGTGGAGATGGAAAACCAGTTTTATCCAAGAGAAGAGCTGATTTTATAAATAATCTTACAAGACTAAAAGAAGTCCATCGTAATGATGAAATTATTGTCGGCAAACTGACTCGAAGGATTAGAGGTGGAATGATTGTAGATGTTTTGGGCGTTGAAGCCTTTCTACCCGGTTCTCAGATAGCTATGAAGAATGTTCCAAATTTAGACCAGTTTATCAATAAAGAAGTTCAACTGAAAATTGTCAAAATCGATGATAACAAAAAAAGCATCGTTGTCTCGCGTAAAAAGGTCTTGGAAGAAGAATTTGAAAGCAAAAAAGAAAAACTCAAAGAAATCATTAAAATCAATGCTGAGCTCGACGGAGAAGTAAAAAACATCACTGATTATGGTGCTTTTGTTGATTTAGGTGGTTTAGACGGCCTTTTACACATTACTGACATGTCTTGGGGTAAAATAAACCACCCTGCTGAAATGCTCAATATCGGGGATAAAATAAAGGTAAAATGCCTTAGTTTTGATGATGAAAACAGTAGAGTTTCTATCGGTATAAAGCAGCTTGTCCCGCATCCATGGGAAAATATAGAAGCAAAATTTCCGGAAGGCACAAAAGTAACTGGTAAGGTTGTTAATCTAGCAAAATATGGAGCTTTTGTAGAACTTGAACCAGGTGTTGAAGGTCTTATCCATGTTTCTGAAATGTCGTGGACAAAGAAAATAACATCACCCAGACAAATGCTCAAAAAAGGTGATACTGTCAGTGCAATCGTTCTTACGGTTTCAAAAGAAAATCAAAGAATTTCTCTTGGGATGAAACAAATGCAACCCAATCCTTGGATTGCTATAGAAAAAAGATACCCTGAAGGTATGGTTGTGACAAGAAAAATCAAAAATCTTACCACTTTCGGAGCTTTTGTTGAAATTGAACCTGATATAGACGGACTTATACACATTTCTGATATTTCATGGACTAAAAGGATTTATCATCCAAGAGATGTTTTCAAAAAAGGTCAAGAAGTAAATACAGTCGTTTTAAACATCGACAAGTTATTACATCGAATCGCACTCGGATTGAAACAAATGCACCCTGACCCTTGGGACGATATAAATGAAAATTTGCCAGTGAACACTGAAGTTGTTGGCACTGTCATAAAATGTATCCCCAAAGGAATATTGGTTGATATCCCTTATAAAAACAATTTTATTGAAGGGTTTGTGCCTATTTCTCATCTCGCTATTCCTCAAACTTTAAAAACTGAAGAAGCTTTTGATATAAATGAAGAAATAGACATGAAAATCATCGAAGTTGATACTGATAATCGTCGTCTCATACTCAGTGTTAAAGCTTGGTTCTTCTCAAGGGAAAAACAAGCCTTAAAAGATTATCAGAAAGATCATCTTGAAAGAGCTGCACAAAGAAAAGAAGAGGCTCAGAAAAAGAAAGAAAAACAACTAAAAAAGAGAAAAAGAAGAAAACAAAAAGACAAAAATATAGAAAATTTGGAAACTACTGAAAATACTGAAATCTCTGAGAATGTAGAAAAAAAACCTAAAAAAAGAAGAGATAGATCAAGAAGAGAAAAAAGAGAAGAAGTTGTTGAAAAAGTAGTGGATGTAGTCGAACAGGTCGAAAAAAAGGTGAAAGAAGTGGTCGAACAAGTAGACAAAAAAGTCGAAAAGGTAGTCGAAAAAGTTGATACCGTTGTTGAACAGGTCGAAAAAAAGGTGAAAGATGTAGTAGAGAAGGTCGAAAAGAAAGTAAAAAAGATCATCGAACAAGTCGAAGACAAGCCCGAAAAAGCAAAAGAGACTCCTGATAAAGACGAAAAACCAGTTAAACCCAAAAAAGTGAAAGAAACACCAGTCACCGAAGAAAAAGTCGCAGAAAAACCAGTTAAGCCTAAAAAGGTGAAAGATACTGCGGTCATCGAAGAGATAGTCGCAGAAAAACCTGTGAAACCTAAAAAGGTGAAAGAAACACCAGTAAAAGAGGAAATAACAGAAGAAAAACCTGTAAAACCTAAAAAGGTGAAAGAAACACCAGTAAAAGAGGAAAAAACAGAAGAAAAACCTGCAAAACCTAAAAAGGTGAAAGAAACACCAGTAAAAGAGGAAAAAGCAGAAGAAAAACCTGTTAAAACCAAAAAGGTGAAAGAAACACCAGTAAAAGAGGAAAAAACAGAAGAAAAACCTGCAAAACCTAAAAAGGTGAAAGAAACACCAGTAAAAGAGGAAAAAACAGAAGAAAAACCTGCAAAACCTAAAAAGGTGAAAGAAATAAAATCAGAATAGAACAATCATTTCCTCCCCCCTCACAGGGGGGAGGGATTAAAATAGATTTCATAATATATCCTAGATTCTCATATCTTAATAAACCAAATAAGAAAATAGTTTTGTATGGAAGGTTTATACAAGTTCATGAACAAAATACATTATATATATGGTAAAAAAAACTATTATTTGACAAAATCAACAAAAAAAATAAAATGACATTTATAGATTAATTAAATACATTTTGGTGCAAGAGTAAAAGGGAATCTCGTTTAAAGCGAGAACGGTCTCCGCCACTGTAAACGGCAAGATAAGGCTATTTTAGTCACTGTCCGGTTCATCGTAACATTGTCTTTGAATAAAAATATGGACTTATAATAAAGTCTATTGATTTATCCGATGGGAAGACTAAAAAATCAAAAGCCCCGTGAGTCAGGAAACCTGCCAATGTGTTCCGAAAAAACACCTTCGGAGTAAGGGTGGGGGACTTTCTGTCTTTGTTTTTCTCGGAATACTATGTTAACTCTTCATTGGAGGAAAGCAAGATGAAAATTTCAAATATTAAATTGTTTTTTACATATTTAGATTTACTGCTTGTAAAGCTAAAAAAAGTTATATCAAACATTTATCACGTACCATTTAAATCTAATCAAAAATTAATTATCTTTTTTTTATTTAGCATGTTAGTTTTATTGAGTTGTACTAATCCTACTAACGACAATAAAGAAAGGTATGTTGTTTTATCACCTGAAATAGCTGAGATACTAGCTTATCTCGGTATTTCAGACAGGATAGTAGGGATAACGGCTGAATGTGATTATCCACTAGAATTACAGAATATTGAAATTGTTGGCAATTTTGGACAATTTAGTCTTGAAAGAATATTGGCATTAAACCCTTCAATTGTCTTTACTACAGCTCTTGAACAAAATGAAATTACTGAACAATTAATCAAAATGAATATAAAAACATATCAATTTTATCCAAGAAATACCAATGATTTGATTGAAATGATACATAAAATAGGTGAGATTACACAAGTAGAAACTATTGCTGACTCACTCGCAACATATTTACAAAGTAGATTTGAGGAGTTTAGTCATTTTGCCAGTCAATATTCTCAAACAAATAATCTGCCCTCTGATTCACAACATAGCGATGTTAGTTATAAACCCAAAGTTTATATTGAAATATATGGAAACCCTATCATGAGCGCTGATAATAGTTCATATCTTGGGCAGCTTTTATTATATACAGGTGCTGAAAACATTTTCCCCGAGCTGATCAGAGATTATGCAAGAGTAAATCCTGAAGATGTAGTCATTTTAAATCCAGATGTCATAATTTTGACCTATCCCGGCATCACAGCAGAAGATGTGAAGAACAGAAGAGGTTGGAATAGTATCAATGCTATTCAAAATGGAAATATTTTTACAATAAATGATGTAAATCCTGATTTGATACTTAGAGCAAGTCCACGCAACATTGAAGGGATTGAAAGATTGATTGAGGTAATATTTCATGACAATTGATAATGCCCTCTCCTCAAATAAAGACTTATACAATAAGTCACTACAATCAAAGAAAGGAAGGAGATATCTATACATAGTTATCATCACAATCTTGTTTTTTCTGTTCTCTATTATCTATCTTTATTATGATTATAAATCATCTGTTATATTAACTCATATTAGATTACCGCGTTATATGCTCACTGTTCTGTGTGGTATGACGCTGGCAAGTATTGGCTCTGTTTACCAAATAATGCTCAATAATCCACTCGCTGAACCTTACATACTCGGTATCTCGTCTGGTGCTGCTCTTGGTAGTATTCTCGCAGGTCTGACTGGATTTGTCTTACTGATGCCTCTCTTTGGCTTTGGTGGTGCTTTAGGAGCTATGTTTTTAGTTTGGTTTATTGCCCATTTTCGTAATAACAATTCTCCCAATAGATTGCTCTTTTCTGGTATCATCACAGGGATGTTTATTTCATCTTTGATTTCTCTCTTGATGTATCTTTTTTTGAAAGATACTGCTCTAATTTTGCAAGTTTTAATGGGTAACACGGGTAATATCTTTGACCAAAGAGAATGGGTTTATTTTTTGATTGCTTTTTTTGCCTCTTTTGTCCTGCTGGCTTACCTATTCACGCTTTCAAATCAATTAAATATATTGACTTCAGGTGATGAAGTTGCAACCAGTTTAGGTATCAATGTCCTGAATCTACGCAGAAAAATCTTTTTTGTATCATCATTATTGATAGGAATTTGTGTCTCCTACGCTGGTATCATTGGTTTTGTAGGATTGATTGTTCCACAGATGGTCAGAATGATTGTGGGAGCGGAACAAAAAAAGGTTTTTTTATACTCTATCATAAGCGGTGCTGTATTTTTGTTGTTCTGTGATTTCATAGCCCAACACTTAACTGTGATTGAATTACCGGTAGGCATCATTACTTCTTTTTTAGGTTGTCCCTTGTTTGTTTATATATTGTTGCTGAAAAAATAATTTGATAGTGTAATATATTTTATTATCAATATGTTAAAAAATAACAAAAAAAATATATATCAAATTTTTCAGATTTTACTTGCAAAAAAAACTATATTAAAAAAAATTGAACTTTAAGCAGAAAATGAAAATGTATTTGGAGTGGTTATAATTTGGAAATGCTCAATATTGAACAAAAATTTGTTTCAGCAATGCCTGCGAGAAGGCTCTTAAAGCTTAATTTAAGCGACCCTGTTAAAAAAGAGTCTTTTTGCCATTGTTTTTTAAAAATAGTTAAGCCATTGCCACTCTATGCCTTAAATACAGCCATATTTACCCCCCCCCCCCCCCCCCCCCCCCCCCCCCCTCCCACCCCAACACAAACACCAAAACCACATACATTTCACTAAAACACTTAACAAAACAAAAAAAAAAAAAAAAAAAAAAAAAAAACAAAAAAAAA
>WRLO01000070.1 GCA_009777575.1 Candidatus Cloacimonadota bacterium | reverse complement strand
GATTACTACATGAAAGTTACTGATGTAAACTAAAGAACCGCCATATACCGAACGGTATGTATGGTGGTGTGGGAGGACGGTCACCCAATTAATGAGTGACCTCCTACCCGATTAGGAAACAAACTTTTTATTCAGTAGATATAATTTAGTATTTCATAAAACTGTTGACAAAATTAGGGTGTGAAATATTTTGACAAAACAATATATTTATTTTTTAATTAAAATATAAATTAATTTTGTTAATATACGATAAATATCGTATACAAGGAGGATAAATGAGAAGGCTTCTTTTGCTTATTCTGACCCTGATTTTATTTGTTTGTAGTTTGAACGCTTTGATTACGCCAAGACATGAATGGTATTTGAATGTAAATTTCAACATTCCAGAGGTATCCTACATTCAAATCAATGGGACTTCATTGAATTTTGATGTTCGTTTCAGAGGGTTTACACATAACAATATGTGGCAAGTAAACAACATCCCGATGACTTATATGATTTCTGTAAATGGAAGTCCTAAAAGGCTTATCGCTCAGCTTTCAGAGGAAATGCCTTCTGGTATTGAGCTTTCTATGAGGATAACAGCACCAGATGGAGCTTATGCTAGCCCCGGATTCATGGAAATCACCAGCACCCCAAGAGATGTTTTGAATTATTTACAAAATATCCATAACCAGCATAGGACTATGGAGTTTCAGCTTACCGCAAACAATGATGCTCCAGTAACGACAGTTCATAGGACGATTACATTCACCTTGATGGATGAATAAAAATAATGATGAAAGCACTGTTATTGGTAAAAAAAGAGGAGCAAAGAAATCCACTCTCACTCTCTGCCAAACTAAGACTGACAAATTCCAAGACATTTTATGTTTTTTTGTTCCTTTGGTTATTTATACTCAAAGGTTTATTGGGAAATTTTTTTGTTCAGGATGAATTGACAAAAGTATTCAATGTCTCCACTGGAGATATAGTTAATAGCTCCATTTTACTAAGCAACCCTACAGAAAGAGCCGTGAGTATTCGAGTCTATCAAGGCGATTATATCCAAAACTCTGAAAGTGATAATCTGACTGTAAGAGCAGGTAGTTCTCCGCGTTCAAATGCGCATTGGATAAGGTTTCAAAGCAGTGTGACTATCCCACCTAATCAAACATTTTCTCTACCCTTTACAATAAATATCCCCAATCAGAGTGATTTGACTGGCTCGTTTTGGTCAATACTATTCGTTGAAGAAGTCAACGAGATGGATGTGTCTGACCCTGAAATCATTGTTTTAAACCTAAGAACTGGTGTCCAGATCATCAATAATATCGCAAATACAGCTCAAATTGATGTTTTATTTAGCGATTTTGCTTATGAAGTTGACTATGTCTCTATGATACTAAAAAATACGGGCAATTTATGGCTTCAAGCCTCTGTAAAGATTGATGTTTACAATGATGGAGCAGAGCTTGTAGGTAGTTTTGTTTCTGAAAGAAATCGTATTTATCCAGAATTTTCGAGAAGAGTTCAAATACCTGTGAATTTACAAACAAATACGAATTATCATGCTATCATAGTGGCAGATTGTGGAAATGGCAACATTTTCGGACATCAAATTTCGTTTATAATAGATTGATAAGGAAATCAGAGTTATTGAGAACATGAAAAGAATATATATAATCACTGTTTTTTTCTTCATAAACATCCTGCTTTGCGGACAAATTTTGAATATAACATTTCCTCAAGAGGTGGATTCTTTTTCTGGTCAAGTAGTTAATATTCCTATAATATGCGAAAATATAAGCAATCAAGCACTGACAATACAAATAGACAATTTTAATCTCTTTCATTTATCCGAAGGGTCTGCTGAATATATAGATTTTGATGAGGTTCATAACCGAAATTTCCCCTACCGTATCAATCATATTTCTCCACGCCTTGTGCAACCGGGTAGGCGAGAGCTGATATTTCTTAGTTTAACACCCGACAATGATTTATTAGCCGGTAAAAGATTTTTCCCCTTTGTCGTCAAAGATGATCGAGATAGAGTTTTGAGTAGAGGTGTGGTAGAGATAAACCATATAATAAATGAAGAGTTCGCAGTAGTTTCTCTGGATAATTTTCGCTATATAATACCTGATGTAAATACTGGCATGTCTTATCTCTTGATCAATAGGGGAACAGTGCCAATAGAATTTAAGATTTCTGACATGGCGCAAAGAAACGATGGAACATTTTCAAGCAGAGATATGATATTGCAACCCAGTCAAGCAGACACGCTTTTTATTCCATTTGCTGAAATTCATAATTTAGTTCAAACAGAGTTTTGGATAAGTTTTTCAATTAATTACACACTCACGAAAATATTACCGGATGAACTTAAAGTGGAAAATCATTTAATTAGAAGAGTAATACCTCTAGCCTCTAGAACAGATTATCCATTCCGTTGGGAGTTTTATTCAGTGCCTGTCAGTATTTCTCAAAGCTTTCTCTTTGATGAGTCAAAGTTTAGTCAAAGAAATTATATAAAGCAATATATTACCAATATACAAGGAAATGGTTTTATAGATGATTTTAATTCCCCATATCTGAATTTTCATTTTAATTATAGATACACAGATTTTGAGTTTACAAATGATGAGAATTATTATTATTATTTTAATTTGCGTTCAGAGCATTTTAATCTGGAATATGGTGAAAATAGCTATGTCCTAGACCAGCGAGATTTTCCAAAATATGGGATGGGTTTAGAATTGGCTTATTTTAATAGCGGGTTGTTTTTAGAAAGAGTTTTTTTAAGAGAATTATACGGAGAGAGAGCTATTCATAACCGAACTTCATTAGGCTATACATGGGAAAATGATTCTTTTTTATTTGAACCTGAACAATATGTCCGATTGAATTATTATCAAAAAAACAATAGAGACTCTGCGGGTAGATGGATCTATGAAAATGGAACAGACGACGATTTTGAGACATATTTTAATAGGTGGTTTGTAAATTCTGAACATGAAAAATTTATTTTTGATACTCAAATAAATGTTTTAAACAATCTTAGGTTTTCTCTTGAAGTTTTTACATCAAGAGAAAACGATACACAAGAATTTTCTCCAGCAGCATTTTCTACGGGTCTATTTTTTCATTCAAGATATTTTAAAAATAGATTTTCCATGAATGTTGACAAATTAGAAATTATCAATGAAATACCACGCAGAATACGATATGACAATGACTTGAGCTTACAAACAGAAAGACTTGATTTATATTCAAATTTCCGTTATCGCGATGAACATAATAGGCAAGGGAAAGGGGTCTCAGACAATTATATTACCCATAATTTTTCTGCAAATATGTTTCTTCAAATGGGTTGGGACATTTATTTTAGGTTTAGAATGTATGATACTGCTACGAACCTAAAAAGTGCTGTTAAATTTAATTATGAAGAAAATGAGTATTTAACAGGGTTGATGCTAAAAAAAACAAATGTAGAATATGAGCTGATGTATGGATTAAGAAGAGAAAAAACAAATGATTTTAAGCCGAATTATGATAATATTTTAAATTTTAATGTCTGGTTTTCAAAATGGGACAACGACTTGCCTGTCTCAAATTGGTATACTTCAAATATCAATTTATTTTTCAATAGTAGAGCTTTGTTTGATGAAGATGAATTTAATATCACGAATCAAGCAAGTATATTTAATCGCTGGACCAATACTCTACATCAAAGTTTAGGAGTTTTTTATTTATATGATTTAAATGAAATCTGGAAAAATAATCTCCAAATTTTTACAAATTTCTTTTATACACTGCCTTGGCAGCATCAATTCTCTTTAGGGGGTAGTTATAATGTAAATCCTTCTTTTTTTGAGCAATATAGATATACAATATTTGCCGAATATTCTATACCTTTGGATTTAAAACTGTTGCCGAAGTCTAATAAAAAATTTATGACTCTTACTTTCCTCGATCATTGGCAAAGAAAACCAGTTAGGGGAGCTGTTTTTGAGATGGACAATAAATATTTTGTTTCCAACGATGCAGGCGTTGTTAGGACTAACCGAAACGACTTCAATCCCCAAAGTTTTAACATTGTTAATATGCCAGCGAATTTTACCCTGGAACCTGAATTAACAACCTTGAACAACATGAAAGGACATTTTGCGACCTTCCATTTTGCTGAACTTGGAAGGTTGAATATAAATTTTAGAAAACTCACATACCAAAGAATAGCTCCGACAGATATAGATAGATATAATAATGTAGCTTATTACCAAAACACAATGATTAATCTTGATAATCATATCATAGAGACTTATACTCAATCTTTAGAGGTCATGCTCAGAAATGTGGCTACAAACACCGTTACATATAGAGCAACCATTAATGAACAAGGTAATGTGTCCTTTTCTGGTATAACAAAAGGGGTTTATGAAATTTTGATAAATGATTCCTTTACCCTGGATGACCTTCGTCTGGATAGTGTTATTATCAGCATCGAAAACGGTGATAAAATAGAAAGAGATTTGGAATTAATAGAAAATTATACCAGGTTTCAAAGATTTGAATAGAGGGATTGACATATATAAGTGGAGTCCGAAAATTTGATGCCTTACATATTTCGTAGGAATTATGGTTTGGTAGAAAAGAAATAACCCACGGAGTTATTTCTCTTAGGGAATATTCACTGTATAATAAGGATATCAATAAAATATGGCAAATATATCTATCATTGGTGGTGGTAGCTGGGGATTGGCAATGGCTCTCCTCCTCCACAAAAACAAGCACAGCGTAAGAGTTTGGGAATACAACAGAGAAAATGTTTTAAAACTACAAAAAGAGAGACAAAACGAAGATTATTTAAAAGATATAGTCTTTCCGGAGGATATTTTTTTTACCAATGATAAAGCCGAAATTTTTACTCATGAACCTGAAATATTGATATTTGTTGTGCCTTCAGCTTTTTTAAGACAAACTTTACAATCTTTCCAGATTCTTTTTTCCCAAAACGCTTCAAAAGTCAAAGCCGTTGTTAGTTTAGTAAAAGGTTTAGAGGAAAATTCTTTGAAAAGAATGTCTGAGGTTTGTGCTGAAGAACTACCATTTTGTCTGAATGATAAGATATGTTGCCTTTCTGGTCCCAGTCATGCTGAAGAAGTCTCAAAAGGTATACCAACATTGGTCGTTGTTGCTGGAGAGAATCCTGAAGTCTTAGAATATGTTCAAAATGAATTTAGTAACCCTTTTTTTAGGGTTTATACAACGCAAGATATAGTAGGTGTGGAGATAGGAGCAGCGGTTAAGAATATCATTTCTATAGCAGCTGGAGTTGTTTCCGGACTTGGATTTGGAGATAATACAATGGGTGCCTTATTGACTCGCGGACTTACTGAAATTAAACGACTTGGATGGGCTTTAAGTGCAGATCCTGAAACATTTTCTGGTTTATCTGGTCTTGGAGATTTAGTCACCACAGCTATTTCTACTCATAGCCGCAATAGATATGTAGGCTTCCAACTAGGACAAGGTAAAAAACTAGATACGATACTTAAAGAAATGGTGATGGTAGCAGAAGGTATTGAAACCACAAAGAACATTCGTGAATTAAAGGAAAAGCTCAATATATCTATGCCTATCACCGAAGAAATGTATCAGCTTTTATACAATGGAAAAGAGCCATTGAAGGCATTATCGGACTTAATGAAAAGAGATTTACGAAATGAATAAGGAGTGAAAAATGAAACCAGTAGAAGTTATTGAAGAAATCAAAGAAATAGCCGCTTTTTGTATGTTTAAAGGGTGGGCTGAAAAAAATGCAGGAAATTTATCTTATAGACTTGAAGAAAAAATGCTTTTTAATTGGCTAGTATCAAATAAAGAGTTTAAAATAAAGAAATCATTGGAAATGGATAATTTCATTTTAGATGAAAATTTCACAATTTTAATTTCCAATAGTGGTGTAAAGTTTAGAGATATTGTTGAAGACCCTTTAGCCCATTTTAGTGCTGTTTATTTACAAAATGGTGTTTTGAATATCCATTGTTCAGATGAGTTTTCCTCTCCAAGTTCTGAATTTAGGACTCATTTATTAATACATCAATATTTACTAAAAGAACAATCGCCTAATAATACTATAATCCACACTCATCCTACACATTTGATAGCTTTTTCGCATAAACATTATCTACACTCAAAAAATAAACTAAATAGAATCCTCGAAAGCACTATTCCTGAAATTGAAAAATATATCCCTAAAAAAACTGGGTTCGTAGACTTGTATCCTGCTGGCAGTGACGCACTAGCTGAAGAATCATTGAAAGAAATACAAAATCATGAAGTAGTAGTATGGAAAAAACACGGATGTATTGCAATAGGTGACAATTTTTGGAATACTATAGATAAAATTGATTTGCTCGATAAAGCAGCTCAAATTGCTTTACTGGCCGGAATAGAATAGGTATTGATTTGAGTGATCTCGTTAAGAAAGATTATGGTTCATCTCAAAAAGCAATCACTTCGTTTTCGTATATCGATTATTTTATTTTCGTAGAGGCTGTCGTATAATGCCACTCTGAACGATGTTAGTAAGAAGTTATATTTGAGGTAAGCGACTTTTCAGAGAAGACTCTTAAATGACAGCAGCCCGAGAACCCCTATCTTGTCGTTTTTATTTATTTTGAAAGCGGTCAATAATGTTCCTAAATTAATTCTCATCAAAATTTTTTGATTTTATATAGTTGATATTATTTATTGTATAGGGGTCTACTCCATTTAATATACCCAAATAAAAACTGATAATATCTCCTAAATATATCAGAGTAAATATATCCAAAAGTGAGATTTTGTCAGCTCCCTGAATATGATTATCTCCATAAAATTCCAGATAATTAATATTTTTTTTCCTTAACAAAGATTGAAATGAATTAACTAACCTTTGATATACATCTTTATCTGAGAATGTTCTTAAAAATATAGGTATAATGTTCTTTGAGTAATTTTCATTTTCATATGCCTCAATTTCGTTATGACAAAGCTCTGGTATCGAATTTGAAAATGCAGGCATTTTTCCATTTTCATTGAACTGACATTTCCACCTATAGGCTACTGGTGCTAGAAAAGGACTGGAACTATATATAATTGGGATTTTTGGAAAAATTACCTCAGCTGAAGATTTAGCAAGGTTAAATTTCGTCTCTGTTGCCCAACACAAAGGTCCTGCCTTTTTCATTAGATTGGGAATCAAATGTTTTACCTCTTTTGAATGGTCAGGAACAATATTTAATTTTTCCAACACCCTCAAAATAGCAAAGAAAAGGTAACCTATAGCTGCTCTTGGAGGTAATCCTGAAGGGACAATGATTAACGAAGGCATTCTGAATGTATCAAAATAAGAAATGTTGTTTTCACTTTTGGATTGAAAATCTTCAATTATATCCTTAAGTTTCCCACCAGAAGTTATCACAATTACATTCGATGTCTCATTTAGAGCTTGCTTACAACATTCTATTGCTTCTTCTGTATTGCCAGAATAGCTGATGATAATGTAAAGTGTTTTGTTGTTAACAATCTTGTCTACAACTCCCTCTCCCTGCTCCACTCCATTAATATGAGGTGATTTCTCTCCATTTTTATGTAAAGAGCCGGGTGAGGGAGTTGAAAAATTGTAGTCCTTGACAATATTGATTGGAATAAAACTACTAAATAAAACCTTTATTATATCAGCAGATATAGCTGAACCACCCATACCGGAGATGATTATGTTGGAAAATTTATGTTTTCCGAATAAGTTCTCTCCTTTTACCTCGCCACAATTTTCGTATTCATTACTTTGGTCAGAGTTGTTTAGGTCAACAGATGATTCAAAATATCCAAAATAAATCTGCTCTGGTAAATGCGTCACAAGATGATGCATTTTTGATTTATCTAGCGTTTTCATCAAATCTATATTGTCTAATTTAGACATAAAATATTTCCCGATTCCTTCTTTTTATTCAAATATTGATTGATTTCATTTTTCTGCTTTTCAAAACCTTCTTTATCCATTAATGCATATGTAGCTATTTTTCCAGCTTCTACTCCCGGCTGATCTAAAGGATTTATATTTAGCATATAACCTGCATAAACAGTTGCTGCTTCATATAGATAAATAAAGGCTCCAATATTTTCTTCATTTATCTCACTAAATTTGATCATCATATTGGGTCTTCCAGCCTGTGTGAGAGCGTATTCTGTAGCAATACACTCTGCATTTAAAAGCTGTGAAAATGTTTTTTTGCATAGGTAATTGACCTCTTGCCTATCTGTGTATACTTCGGGAATTATGAAGTCTTTTGTATAATTTTCGACCATGATAAGAGTAAAAATCTTATCCTTCGGACCCTCTGTATATAGCTGAACCTGCGAATGCTGGTCGGTAGCCCCTAATGCTTGAACTGGTGTTTGACCACAAAAAACTTCATCGCCTTGCAGGTCGTATCTTTTTCCTAAACTTTCAGCCCACAATTGCCTATACCAATCAGACAGATCATATAAAGGATTTGAGTATGGCATCATCACGGAGATATTCTTTGTTTTATATAGAATATGACTTAAAGCAATGATCATAGCAGGATTTTTTAATAAATCCTTTTCATCGCAGTGTTTTCGCATATCTGAAGCACCTTTTAGCATTGCTTTTATATCTATTCCTACAAATGCTGAAGAAACCAAGCCTACATCTGTTAATACAGAAAATCGTCCCCCAACATCGTCTGGGACTATAAAGTCTTGAAAACCTTCATCTTTGATTAGTTTCCTCAAAAAACCTTTTTCCTTGTCAGTCGTGGTAATCAATCTATCTTTGTAATCTTTAGGAAATGTTTTCTTTAAATAATCTATTACAAACATAAAAGATGCCATTGTTTCAGCAGTTGTTCCAGATTTTGTGATGACATTAAAAACCGTTTTTTCAGGATTTATTGCTTTCATTATATCGTCCAAAAAATATGGATCTACATTGTCGTAAACAAAAAGTTTTTTTAGTGTTTTTTGTGCTTTCAAGGCACTATAGACAGCTTTATTACCAAGCGCTGACCCTCCGATTCCAAAAACAACCATCGTGTCAAATTTTGACTTTATTTTTTCTACATATTCTAAAATATGCTCAACTTCTTTGTCCGGTAAGTCATAAAAGCCAAGTGGTTCTGAAGATTTTTTTTCTGAAAAAATTTTATTTGCCTTATCGCATAAACTCACTGAATCCATTAAATCATTTTGAGTTATTCCGTCTGGCATATCCATAAGTTGAAAAAGGTTTGTAAAATCAATTGTAAGATTCATTTTTTACCTCCTAATATTTATTTGTTTTTTTACATAATTGTGAAACAAATAGTCCTACTATCACTATAATCATAGCGATAATTTTATATAAAGAGAAATTCTCTTTTAATATGAAAAAAGCTAATAACCCAACAAAAACAGGGATTAAATTGTTGAAGATATTTGTTTTTACCACTCCTAAGCGACGAACTGATATTCCTAAAAATACATATGACAGAGCTGAGGGTAATGTTCCTAAAAGCAGTATATACCTGATACCGATAAAAGCAATCGGAAACCCAATGAGATGTTTTACTTCAAAAATAAGAAACAACGGCATAAACAATGATGCACCTATATAGTTTTGATATTTTGCGATAGTCATAGAAGGGTATTTATCTGCTAACTTTTTCAAGATAATTCCATAAAATGTTCCTCCTAAAACAGCAAAAAACATCAATACTATTCCTATTAGTCTTCCCCCTAAATTCATATCTTCTATCACCCACATCAGAACACCAGAAAAAGAGACTAATAGTCCTATTATTTGACAAATTCCTACCTTCTCTTTTAAAAAAAACCATGCTAATATTGGTGTCATTAAGGGTATAGTTGAAACAATGACAGCCGCAAGCGTTGGTGTAACAAAAAGCATTCCAAAACTCTGACCTAAGAAAAAACAAAATGGTTCTGCAAAAGCAAGTAGAAATATCAGTTTATAATCTTTTTTGTTTATTCTATCTCTGACTCCTAAAAGTCTCGTGACAATTGTTAATACGATTGATGCAATGACAAGACGAATAAATACTAAAGTTAAAGGACGGAAGCCAAGATCGTATACTTGACGAACCCAAATAAAGGCAAGACTCCAAAATAGAAATGCCAATATAGTGAGTAAGTAAATTATACTCAAAGGATATTCTTTTTTTATATTATTCATCAATTGCTGTCTATTCTATTTATGACAAAAAAATATTCTTCTCATCTGAATTCTTTAAATCGCTATTCATCATCATTTTCAGAAATCAGATTAGCTGTATAATTTACTTCGTTAGTATGGACAAATAAAGGGCTATAGACATAAATCTTATACCCAAGAGAGTTTATGATTAATGTGTATGTTCCATATTCTACATCAGTAAATACAACCTCTGGTGTTATTGTTGATTGCTGGTAAGTTTTTTCTTCTCCATAATTATTTACCAGAACTACTGTCGCTTCAAAGTCTGAATTATCATCTTCAGTAACGAAATTGATATTGACAGTCGCTAATAAACCGCTACTTCCGTCAGCAACAAGAATAACTGTATGCTCAACAATGCTTTCTTGGACTGTTAAATGGCTATGGAGATAAGAATGATACCCAGAATGATTTATCATAACTGTATATGTACCAAAATCTACATCAGCAAAAGATACATTCGAGCCTGTAGCTGTCTCTTGATATGAATTAATTCCGCTGTGGTTTTCTAAAACGACAATCGCTCCAAAAACTGAACCTCCATCGTCGGTTGATAGATTTAAATTGACACTAGCTGTTAAATCAACAATAGCCACAAGATTGGCTGTATAAGCTACATTATTTGTTTGGACGGAAAAAGGTTCATAGATAAAAAGTTGATAATCATTATGATTTATCATCAAAGTATATGTCCCGAATACTACCTCATAAAATGTAACAACCTGCGTATTTGCCGATAAAACATAAGTGTTCACTCCATTATGATTTTCCAAAACAACCATTGCACCATTGGCAGAACCTCCATTATCGGTTGATAGATTTATGGTTACAGTTGCGTTTAAACCAATTCCGCCTGTTGAGATAAGCGTTGCAGAATGACTGACATTGCTTGATAAAACGGATAAAGGACTAAAGCTATATTCCTGATAACCTGCATGACCGATAGTCAATGAATATGTTCCATATATCACCCCAGAGAAGGTAACCAAAGAGGATGATGAAGTCATCGAATATGAATCAATATCATTGCTATTTTCCAGTATTACAGTCGCTCCATTGACAGATCCTCCATCATTGGAAGTGAGATTTATGCTGACAATTGCAAATAAATCGCCTCCTCCCTCATATTGCAGCCTCGCTGTATGATTTATTGTTCGCATTTGAACACTCAATGGACTATATTCATATCTTCGATAACCATCATGATTAATAATTAAAGTATATGTCCCATACTCCACATCTGAAAAGGATACATCGGTTCTGGTAGCTACTTGTTGATAAATTCTACCACTCTTGTGATTATCAAGCGTGACTATTGCACCACTTACAGAACCTCCGTCTGATGTTCTGAGATTGATCGTAACTGTCGCTGTTATTAGAGATTCTGTGTTTTTTTCATCGCAACTTGTGCAGAAAAAAATTAACAAAAAAAACACAAAAAAATAGAAAAGGATTTTATTTTTTACTTTCATTTTTTACTCCTTTACATAAAAAATACCTTCCATGATACCAAAAATATTATGTAGGTCATTTTGTCAATAGAAAAAGAAAAATAGTCCTCATTTTATATCATGATACTATTAAATAGGGGAGTTTTTGACGATATTTTTATTATCAAATAGTCTATTTTATATAAAATAATTGACAAAATCAATAAATATTTATTTTTGGCTCAAAATGAAAAAAAATTAAACAAAATGGATGGACAACATGAACTCATTTGATGAAATGAACTTATTACCTGATTTATTAAAGGCAATAAAAGACTTAGAATTTGAAAAACCAATGCCTGTGCAAGCAGCGGTGATTCCACATTTACTGAAAGACGATTCTGGGGATATGATAGTTCTTGCGCAGACAGGAACTGGTAAGACAGCGGCTTATGGTTTGCCTTTATTACAAAAGATAAATACAAACAACAGAAAAACACAACTGTTAATTTTATGCCCGACACGCGAATTGTGCATTCAAGTAGCTGATGATATAACGAGTTACGGTATTTACATGAAAAAAGTGAAAGTCGCCGCTATATTTGGTGGCGCAAGTATTGAGCGTCAGATTAAAATTTTACAATCTGGAGCACAGGTGATTTGCGCAACACCGGGTAGGTTGCTTGACCTTTTGAGAAGAAAGGAAACAGACTTATCAACCATCACAAACTTGGTTCTCGACGAGGCGGATGAGATGCTTAAGATGGGATTTAGAGAAGAATTAGAAGCTATTATGAGCGAAACACCGCTAGAAAAAAACATACTTCTATTTTCAGCTACAATGCCGGATGATGTCTGGCAAATCTCTAAACGCTATCTTAAAAAACCGCTTGAAATCACAATTGGTGAAAAAAACATCGGTGCTGATGGTATTATTCATCATTGCTATATGGTGCAAGCCAAAGACAGATATCTTGCTTTAAAACGAATTGTAGACTATTATCCAGATATTTATGGCATAGTTTTTTGTAGAACAAAGAAAGAAACTCAAGAAGTCGCTGACCACCTGATGAGAGATGAATATGATGCTGAACCCTTGCATGGAGACCTTTCACAAGCTCAAAGAGAACATGTCATGCAAAAGTTTAGAAATAAACATTTGAGCTTGCTTGTAGCTACTGATGTTGCAGCCCGTGGACTTGATGTCGATGATTTGACTCATATCATTAACTACAATCTTCCAGACGAAGCTGAGATATACACTCATAGGAGTGGAAGAACTGGAAGAGCTGGAAAAAAAGGTATATCAATCATAATTTCTATCTTTAAAGATAAAAAGAAAATTTCTGAAATAGAAAGAAATATAAAAAAGAGTATTGAAATAAAAAAAATCTTTACCGGTCGAGAAATATGTGAAAGACAGCTTTTTTCAATGATTGATAAAATGATAACCACAGAAATTAACGAAAAAGAAATCAATCCCTTTTTGGATATTATCTATAAAAAACTCGAATGGTTTGAGAGAGATGAAGTGATAAAGAAATTCGTGTCTATCCAGTTCAACAGGTTTTTGGAATACTATAAAAATGCTCCAGACTTAAATGTTTCTGAATATAACAGAGATAAAAAAGGCGGAGCAGTAAAATATTCAAGATTTTTTATCAATCTTGGAACTATAGATAAAATCACTCCACCAGAGTTGATAGGTTTGATAAATGACCTGACAGAGAAAAAGCACATAACTATTGGCAAAATAGACATAAAAAGGAATTTTTCTTTCTTCGAGGCTGATCACAAATACAGAGATGATATTCTTAATTCGATAGAAGATGCTTATTTTGAAGATAGAAAGATAGTCATAGAGCTATCAAATGAAAGACAGCACGGAAAAGTAGAAAAAGATAGCAAGAGAAGGACTTTTCATAGGAAACGATAAGAATCTTAAAACAATACGACTGCACCTAAAAACGGGGTCATCTCTCTATCAAAGCCAGAATAAATGGTCACATTGCTTCTATGATTTTCTTTGTTTGCTATCCTCATAGCATTAAAAAAGCTAATTATGTGATTCACTATGATAGTGCCCCCGATAGCTTTGGCATAGTCGTCGAAATCCATTGATTCGCTTCGCATTCTTCTGTATTGAACTCTCGTATCTTGATTTCCCCAATCCCAGAAAATTCTCTCATCGAGTAAGTTTTCTTTTAAAAATTTATCTCGCATTTCGGGGTCATTTATTGTCATTGCTTCATTAAGGACAGACTCATTGTAGCCACCTGGACCGAAACCAGACTGATTGTATCTTTCCATTTTAAAACGAAGATCATCATTTAAATCAAAGGATCGCAGATTTGCTCTATTGAAAGCAAATTGATCTGCCTGTCTTAGTTTTAAGTCAGACTCAGATTGAAAATAAAATCTCGTGCTCCATAAAGTAGCTTCTGCAGCAAGAAATATATATCCCGTTTTATTCCCCATTGATAGCTCTCCCCAGCCAGGAATGACCGCAGATTTTAGAGCATTTACTATAGGTGGTGGTTGAGAATAAATCTCTGATATTCCCAATGAAATCAAAATCAAGGTTAAAAAAATTTTAAAACTTGTGTTCATAAAGTAAAGTTATCCCCCTTCCGTTATCTATTGGAACTGCATAAACATGGCTAATTCTATTAACCCTGTTTGTTTGTATAGCTGCGTCAATGACACTGATTAACCTATTTACTATTAATGCTCCTACGGCAAAATTTTCATATATTTCATAATTTTGTTTATCTCGGCGTATATCTCTATATTCATTATAATGAAAATCTGTTTGCCATGTCCAAGAGTCTTCATGTCCGATAATATTTCTTTCTACATACTCATCATATTCTTCTTGAGTAATACGATTGGCTAGTAAAAAATTTCTCGCATATAATATGACCATCCTATTATACTCATCAGATGATGTATATCGATGCGCAAGGCTGTAAATATCATCACTGGCTCCTTTTCGTAAATCAGCATGAGAATAGGCATACATTTGATAATGATCTATAAGATTATTTTTTTCTTTGCTAAAACGATAAAGAGCAAAAAAAGAAAAAATATCTGCTGTCAAAAAGACAGTTGCGCGTGTATTTTTGCCTATATAATATTGACCAGATCCTGGAACTGCTGCTGACATCAGCATTGCTAAACTGGCTGATTTCCGGGTTACAGAATTAATCTCTGTTTGAGGGTTATCAGCTATCCGTTCTGAAAATTGGGCAATGGTTAAATCATCGAAATAGTCTATCCAAACTGGATATCTTAGGTCATTTTCAGTTTGTCTAAAATCGTTTGAGGTAGACATACACAACATCATAAAAGAAAGCATTAAAATCATTAAAACTAATTTTTTATTCACCATTTTTATTTCTCCGTTTTTTTAGCCTGCAGAATTAAACTCATTGTTTAGACTAAAAACTTAAATTCAAACCCAATATTGGGACAGGTTTATCACTTATATAAGTGGTGTTTATTTGAGGTGACAAAGATACACTTCTCATCTGCTGCTCATTGTGTTTTTTAGCATGCCAACGAGCATCCAAAACAGAAGCGAAATGATTTGCTAAAATGACAAAATTGACAGTTCTTGATTGATCATAATATATTTCTGCATCATCTCTCATTTTAATATAAATCCCTCTAAGAGGACTTCCGGAAGCTTCTGTTGACTCTATTAAGTCTATTCTATCTGGATTATCTATCGGACTGTTGCCTATCCATCTTATATCATGAGGATTGGTAGCATCATTGAAAATCCAGTAAACAAGGACATTTACTCCATCAATATCTCTCACATAAGTTTCATACCAGTCTGACCAACCATATATATATCTATCATATTTTCCAATAGCTTCATAATATTGTTGCCGATCATTGTAATAATAATTATCCAGTCTAAAATGTCCGCCATGACCCCAATTGACAGGAATATCATATGGATTATCTATTTTTCCGTAAAAAGAACCTGAATTTTCATTTAAAAGCAAATTTCTTTGCACTTTTTCTTGTCTATGAAAATCATAATGAATATCAGCAAACCATTCATATTCCTTTGTTTTATTATCTCCTTGTTTAATAAAAAAATCACGCAAATACCATAATCCTATTTCAATGACTGGAAATATATAGGCTGTCGGTGTCCTTTTATTTATATAAAACTGACCTGAGCCCGGAACTATTGCAGACATCAACATAGCAAGTTTTGCAGATTTTTGCTCTTCTATAAAAGTGCCTGACTGGAAGCTATTGGGAGGCAAAGGAGAATTATTCTCATTATTCGCGAACAAATCTATTGGTTGGTAATAATTATCTATCGTGGGAGTATAAAGGTATTCTGAAAGATTAGGAGTATTACTTCCGAAAAGAGAAAAATAGAATACCGAAAAGATAGAAATAACTAAAATAAATTTTTTATGAGATATTCTTTCTATTTTTTCTATACTCAATGAATATCTATTTATATTCCAAATTATTCTATTACATGTTTTCATCTAAAATCCCTTTAGTTAATCCTCTATAAACTATTTAATTATCGAAAATCTATCTCTAAATGTCTGACCTTCTACCTCTACAATCACAAAATATGTTCCTGAGCTAAACCTTTCAGCATAAAATCTAAAATCCCTAAAATCTTCCACAGGTTCTTCCAGCTTTTGTTCTAAAACAAGTTGACCTGCTATGTTAAACACTCTGATATTGGCAGGGGCTATGGAATTTAATATTCTGACATTTGCAACATTTTGTCTCACAGGATTGGGATAGACAAAGACCTCGATATTGCTAATAATAGGTTCAGGATTTATTTCACTTGTCTGAATAAAGGCACCTGTTGAGCCATTTCTGAAACCATTCCAGAGGATTTTGCTATCGTTTGAAATACTCATAACAGACGAAATCACATTGTTTTCTCTGTCTGAATATAACATATAAAGAAATGACGCATCTTCATTAGGATTGAGAATAAAGAATTGTGGGTCTAAATCTCCTTTATTAAAAAACTGAGATTTTTCGTTATCTATTGCACCATCAAACCCTATAGCCAAGAGACCTTGGTTGTCATCGTGTAGCATAAAGAATAAATCGCCATTTATGTCGAATATGTATGGATTTTTATGATATTTCAAAGTTGTTGCCCGCATTCTTTGAGGAAAATTGGGATAAAAAGAACCATCTTCAGAAATAACAAAAACTATCGTTTCGGTATGAAACATCAAGAAGCTCGATGCATGTTTTTTTGCATATCCCAATGCAAATTGAGATGGACTTTCATTTGTATAGCGAGACAAATCAAATATTGATGTTACTATATCTCCAACCACTGTATACATATTTCGTGTATCTGACATCAGATAAATCACCGTTTTATCATTATGATTATAAACAACAGGCTCTATGTGATTTGAAAATCTCTCAGGCAGTCCTATATTGCTTGAAGTTATCCCTGTTTCATTAAAATCATATTTAAAAAGTGTGTTGCTGACAGAGGATAATAAATAAATTGTATTACCAACACCAAAAAATTTTCCTTCTTCTATATTTTCCAACAAAGGTAATAATTCTGTGACAAAATTCTGGGAATTTATCAATTCATAGATTGCTGACTTATTTTCAAAAACAAAAGTGAGAAAAGCTCTATCTTGGAAAACAAAACTCATCGGAGCTTGTATTATTGGTCTATCAAACTCATGTTCAAATCTATCGTTACCGACTATTATATTGATTTTATTTCCATGAACAAGTAAAAAACCTTGTTTATCTTCTATCCCAATATTGATAGTCTGGATACCAAAATCAGATAAAACATTTAAATCCCTGTCATCTTTTATATAAAGCCATTGCCCAAATTGTTCATCAGATACAAAATGCCTCAGACCCCACTGACCGCTTAAGACCGAAATATGACCAAGTCCATCATCTGATATGTTGGCGATATTCGATACTGCAAACAAAGGGTTAAACGATCCTAAATTCGCTGTAATATCAAAAAATGAATTTGATATTTCAAAAGTCATTATCCTTCCAGATTCAGAAATATTTGAGATTTTCCAAGAAGACGGCCTACCAGTGTTTGTCCTTAAAGCTGGATGAGTGGCAGAGGATAGTTCTGTATTATGGATTTTATCAGACCAACCTGTAAAAAAGCCAGCACTGTCAATTAATGGCTCGTATTTAAAGAAATATTCATATGGAGTCCCAGTCCAAAACCAAGCATATGGATTTCCTATATCATGGATACCATCGGCCTCGATGATCTTTACACCGCGCTCTCCGACATTTACTCGATTTCTATCATAATTTGAATAAAAATGTCCATTGATGAAAATACCTTGATTGAAAATAAGGTCGTTATCGATGTGCCATATCAAGAGTCCACCGCCATGCACATCAAAATATCTATCCATGAATCCGGGAAGTAAATAATCATATTCATATGTAAATCCAGAGCTATATATTGGCGTTGGATGCAATGCTACTCGCGAATTCAAGGTTGATTGCATTGCTGTTCCACCATCTCCATCGGGGTCTATATTTCTATTTTCTATCAAAATATATTCTGTTTCTGATAACCAAATTCTATAAAAATATGGTATATGTTCCTCATTGATTTCTCTTCGTGAAGATACATTCATTATTTGCAATTCGGTGCTTAACTCTATCGAATTTACATCAACTAATATTCCTCGCTCTAAAAAATCCTGCTCAAAGGGTATCAACCTTGACCAAACACTTGGTAAGGCTGGAAATAATCCTTCTATATTATAACGGATTCCTTCAGAATCTGCTGCTGCAATGACACTCTCAGAACCACCACTATCCATTATGTCAAAAAGCCCTACTGCAGGCCTACCATTGTAGGTATTATACAAATCAGCAAAACCTAATGAATGACCAAATTCATGAGCAAATACAGAATTGACAACTCCATATCCAGTAGCAAATCTATTGCCTTCACTATCAGTTGATATCCTCGTATCTTGCCATATTCTTTCTGGGACATTGGCTGAGGTTTTTATCATGGTCATTCCACCATCGACTATTACTTCCTTGCCATCGGCTATATTGACAAAAAGAGAAGGCATATCTTGGGGAGTATCACCAAATCTATCATGTTGCCAGCTCGAACCTGCATGAATTATCATAAAATGACCAAAATCTCCAAAAAACTCTGGTCTGTCTTCAGATTCTGATACAGTAGTCCAGACATCTTGAAAATATTGTTCTATCCTATCAATAAATATATCTGATGAGACTCCCGGATTGTAAAAACCAAGCTCTTGAGGTAAGGTATATGCTTGCATATTTTTGGGATAAACTTCATATTCGAGTTGATATGATTCAAAACTTACAGCACGATAATAATATTTCATCGCTTCCAGATGTGCTTCAAAAAACTGCCTATTGTATGGAGGGCTTGCCAAAGTGATAGGATAGTCTTCTACTTCTGAATTGAACTTACCATTACCTGTAGTTTGAGGGTTATCATCTTCTTGAAATTCAACCATCACTGCTAATAATCTATTGAAATTACTGGAAGTCCTATTCGGAATATATTCAGCCCGTCGTTTATCAAAATAATGTTGTTGTGGTAGAACACGAAGACCTTCTTGTTGTATCTCATTAGCTGGAGTTATGTTATTTGTATCGCTTTTTGATGCGTTTAAAATGTTTTCATTGGGTTGTCTTCTTATTTCAATCTTTTCGCTTTCTGAAAAAAGAAATAATGGATATAGAATACATACCATTATAAATATTACTAAGTTTTTATTTTTCATAATTATATCCTTGTTATCAACTATCCTCTCCCTCGTCGTTGCGAGGTCCCTTACTTGAAGCTCCCCCCGAAGCAATCTCCGTGCCACTATCCCCCCTCTCCGTCGTTGCGAGGTCACTTCTTGCTATCCACTCTCCCGTCGTTGCGAGGTCACTCACTTGAAGCTCCCCCCGAAGCAATCTCCGTGCCACTATCCCCCCTCTCCGTCGTTGCGAGGTCACTTCTTGCTATCCCCTCCCTCGTCGTTGCGAGGTCACTTACTTGAAGCTCCCCCCGAAGCAATCTCCGTGCCACTATCCCCCCTCCCCGTCGTTGCGAGGTCACTCACTTGAAGCTCACCCCCAAGCACTCTCCGCGCCACTATCCCCCCCCCCCCCCCTTGCGAGGTCACTCACTTGA
>WRLO01000069.1 GCA_009777575.1 Candidatus Cloacimonadota bacterium | reverse complement strand
TTTTGTCACTACATGAGCCTAAAATCAGCATAATAAAAATAGTCACAAAAGTTAAAGTTTTAGTTTTCATTTCCACCTCTCTGTATTCTTTATTGTGCCAATAAAAAAGTTCTGTGATTTTTGTCAAATAAATTGATGATTTAGATATTATTTAATAAAAATAATATCACGAAGTGATTATCTTTTATACTAATCCTCGATTAAAAAGTAACTTCAGATTTCCATCTGACGATTGAAATATACACTCGAACTAGAAAGTTCGAGTTACATTTTATATGAGGAATAGTATTAATAGAAACAGATGACACCATGCCCCTTCCCTCCTCCCCTCACACACCGCTCGCTGTGTGTGAGGGGAGGAGGGGGACCTGGAGAGGCATCCTTTTCTATAAAGAGTCACACAACTTCGTTGTGTGTAAGGAAAATAATTTATTTTATTAAAGCTATCAAAGGAGGTATGTTATGCTGATTTATCTGTTCCGTCTTTTGTAGGGAACTGATGTATCTGTTCCGCCTATTGTAGGGAACGCATTTATGACCGCAGTCCGAGAACCCCTATTTTGTCGTTTTTATGTATTTTTATGAGATCATATTTGTATTCGCATCGAAAATAAGGCGTAAGCAATACGCCACTACTTTTTGGGCGTAAGCAATACGCCACTACAAATATGGGTTATCAGACTGCGGTCATAAATGATCCCTCTCTGAAAAGTATATTATTAAAATTTACCTTACATAAGCCTCTTAGGTATGTGAAGCTCGGTAGAAAATGATGTATAAACACAACACCGCATCCCGTAGAAGTCCACTCCGAAAAGTAGGTTTTAATTAATTATTAACATATCTATACATAAGCCGAAGGTATGTGGCTCTTAATAGAAAACGTGGATATGTTACATTTTATTGGACATTTTTTGGGGACTAATGAATGATGTTCGTAGTGCCACCACGAAGCGAAGCGGAGTAGCCTGTCATCTCCGATTGGCTTAATGTAGGAAATCGGAGATTTCTGCTACAGCATAATTCAAAAACCTCTTTTTAAAAAAATTTAGGGGCACTGACGCTGTTTGATTTTAGATTTCAGATTACAGATTTAGCCACAAAGCTGGGCGAACTCCACCAGAGTTGAGGATGACATCGCTATCATACACGAAGATGTTACCACCGTAGTCCACAAAACTAGCGCTACCAGTAGTGCCACCAGGCGAACGCAACCACCAAAAACAAGCCGCCCCATTAAAAGTCGCTATCCGATTGGTATTAAATTGATCGTCAATACTCCAAGCATTAGATGGTCTATTTGCCAGTTGCCCACTATCTCCAAAATACTTCACCACTTCGGCAATGCTCAAAAGGAATATCCTGTCCAGTGTATTTGAACCACCATTGGTTCCATACCATTGGTTGTTCTCATTTATATTGGATACAGGAGCTATCCGTTCCCTATCAGCATTGCTAAATGCAATCGAACTGAAAAATTCCCCATTGAGATAAACACGCAGGCTACAATCTGCCCAAGTGATTGATTCATATTTATGATGATATAGCCTAAATTCAAGTATATTCTCACTCACCATCAATGCTCTACCAGATTGTATATCCAACACTCTCCATGGATATGCCCCAAACTGGATGATGTCACCTACCTTAATATTGTCTGGCTCTGTAGTTTTTTTGTCACTACATGAGCCTAAAATCAGCATAATAAAAATAGTCACAAAAGTTAAAGTTTTAGTTTTCATTTCCACCTCTCTGTATTCTTTATTGTGCCAATAAAAAAGTTCTGTGATTTTTGTCAAGTATATTGATGAATTAGATAATATTTAACAAAAATAATATCACGAAGTGATTATCTTTTAATAGAAACAGATGACACCATGCCCCTTCCCTCCTCCCTTCACACACCGCTCGCGGTGTGTGAAGGGAGGAGCAAAAGGCGGAACGGATACATCCGTTCCCTACACTCACACAACTTCGTTGTGTGTAAGGAAAACAATTTATTTTATTAAAGCTGACAAAGGAGGTATGTTATGCTGATTTATCTGTTCCGCTTTTTATAGAACACATCCTGTAGTGGCATAGCTTGCCTATGTCCAACTGCAGATGATGTATTTCAAAGCTCCTTCAATATTGAGTAGTTGATCAATAATCAGTGCTTTATCATACATAAATCAACTCTCTTTCGATTCTATCCTAAAACGAGGATTCATATATTTTAGATTTACGAACCACATCAACTCTACTCCCCATCATCTCTTCAAAATGATGTTTTACTCCGATGCGTGAAAATAAATCCATTTCGGATGCTTCCACGATGACAACCACATCACTTTCTTCACTATGCTCTTGTCGTGCTACAGAACCAAACAATCCTATATTGATGATGCCATATTTTGCACCATACTTCTGCTTGAACTTCCGTAAAATATCAAGGTAATCTGCTCTTAATTTCATATCCCAAACCTTTTTTATTGCTATTGTCCTTTATTACGATAAGACTTTAGGTTTTCCTACACCAAAAACAAGCTGACCCATTAAAAGTCGCTATCCTATTAGTATTGTATTGGTCATTTATCCAACCATAGAAAATACCAGTCTTATTTTCTAAATGCCCACTATCTCCAAAATACTTCACCACTTCGGCAATGCTCAAAAGGAATATCCTGTCTTGAGTATTTGAACCACCATTGGTGTCAAACCACTGGTTGTTTTCATTGATATTGGTCACTTGGACGATTCTCGCTCTGTCAGCATTGCTAAAAGCACTGGAATTATAAAATTCTCCATTTAGATAGTTACGGAGGCTACAATCTGCCCAAGTGATACTAGTATATGAAGTATGATAATCCCTATTCTCTATGATATACTCACTCACCACCAATGCTCTACCACCTTGTATGTCCAGTATTCGCCATGGATATGCCCCAAACTGGATGATGTCACCGACCTTAATATCGTCTGGCTCTGTAGTTTTTTTGTCACTACAAGAGCCTAAAATCAGCATAATAAAAATAGTCACAAAAGTTAAAGTTTTAGTTTTCATTTCCACCTCTCTGTATTCTTTAATAGTGCCAATAAAAAAGTTCTGTGATTTTTGTCAAATAAATTGATGAATTAGATATCCAGCTTGTCAGAAAAAAACTATTTGACAAAAATCATTGATTTTTTATTTTTGTTCTTAATGAAATATTTTATTATGAAACTTTATCTTGAGTTATTGTTTATTGTAATGGGATTCATAAGTAAAGAATTTTACGGAATCAGAAAAAGAAGAGGTTAAAAAAGAAACATAAGGAGATTTTAATATGAGAGAATATTATGAGCAAAACCCCAAGTCTTATGATAACAAAAATCACGAAGATTTAATAAGGAAAGATTTTATTGGCACTCCAGTAGAAAATATGATAATCGATTTGACTGATATTGATCCTAGGATTGTAAGATTGTACACAAACTTGTTTCCAAAAAAAAATTTTTGAATTTCGTTTGAGAAATATCCTCGCTTTTGGAAGTGATAAAACAAATTTTTTTCCTGATGAAATTAAGGATAAGTTTAGACCCTTAGATGAATTTGAACTTAGTAATTTAATTGAGCTAACGAAAGATAAATACGCTTTGATACTTAATCATCATTTTCATAATGATATTGTTAAATTAATCTATTTAATCAAGCATCTGCAAAACTATAATAGAATAGCAGGCAATAATCCACATTCTTCATATACTCTTTTACATGAAATAGGAAAGGCAGTTATTCAGCAATATGATTTGACAAATAATGAAATTTTATTATCAGAAATCAAAAAATTGGATTTTATTAGTTATACAGCACAGCTTGATGTTATAAATAACATGGCCGAGACAATAGTTTCGTTGGATGAAGGAATGAGAATCAGTCAAACAAGTCCGTTATATAATATTAACAAATTAATAAAAAAATTAGTAAATGATAGGAGTTAAGTATGAGTTTTCTACCTCCAGAAAATTTCGAATCAGGTAAAAGTTGCTGGCATTGTATCCACTTTAAGACAGAATATTTTACCCATGATGGTTTGAAAGAATATAAACTTCATTGTACTGCTTTCCCTTTGCCAGATGGTATACCTTCTGAAGTATATCACAATGGACATGACACTCCTCGCCCAGATTTAAAACAACAAAACGACATTATTTATGAAGCTGATGAAGAAAAGCTCAAAGATTTTAAAAAACTTCATAATGAAATTGCTCAGAAAAATAAAACTTTCAAGAAAAAAATTACATGCTTTGATGTTGCAAATTATTTTCTAGTATGTCAAGATGAAGATGCAGGCGAGTTTATGTCTCATTTAAAGCTACAAAAATTAGTATATTTTGCTCAAGGTTTTTATTTAGCGATATTTAATAAACCCTTGTTTGATGAGCTTATTCATGCATGGGATCATGGTCCTGTATGTACCAAAATTTACAATAAATTCGATAAGTATAAGAAAAAACCATTACCTTTACCAGATATTGATGTTTTTAGTGTTTTTACCCCTGAACAACATCAGGTTTTGGACATTGTATTGAACCGTTATAGAAAGTTTTCTGCTTGGGAGCTTAGAAATATCACTCATAGCGAGGGACCATGGAAAAAAACATACTCTAAAGCTCGCAACTCTGAAATATCTCAGAGTGATATGCAGGACTTTTTTACAACTTTGTTGACAGATGATGAAAAAGCATTGTTTCTTTATTTATAAGATGAAAATTTTGTCATAAAGATGATTTAAAAGGTTTATAGGATTGAGATTTATCAGAACTCAAGAATTTATTGATAATATGAAAGCAATAAAGGACGCCAAATTGAATACTCTCATAACAAGACGACTTGCTCGTCTTTTGGATGGTAATTTTGGTGACGCTAAAATTTGTAGGTGATAGTATTATGAGTTACGGTTTCATTATGGGTCAGGATATCGTGTTTATTTTGCCCAGAGAGCAAAAGAAATAGTTATCTTACTTTGTGCGGGTGACAAATCTGATCAAAAGAAAAATCTCATAAAAGCAAAGAAACTAATAAAAGAGGTGTATTATGAAGAATAAACAAATAGAACTTCGAGATTTCGATTTAGCAGAACTCCTTGATACTGAAGAAAAGATGATTGATTATCTCAACGCAGAATTGGCAGATGGCGATCCACATTACATAAAGGTTGCATTGAAAGCAATAGCTCGTGCTCGCAATATGAGTGAGGTAGTTAAAAAATCTGGTATCCCTCGGACTACTTTTTATAGAGCATTGTCTTCGGATAGTAATACAGGTTATTTTACTATTCAAAAAATTTTAAATGCTCTTGATTTGCATTTGAAGGTTGTATCAAATTCTGATGTAGGGAACTGATGTATTTGTTCCGCTTTTGTAGGGAACTGATGTATCTGTTCCGTTTTTTGTAGGGAACGCATTTATGACTGCAGTCCGAGAACCCCTATTTTGTCGTTTTTTATGTATTTTTATGAGATCATATTTGTATTCGCATCGAAAATAAGGCGTAAGCAATACGCCACTACAAAAGAGAACCAAACAGACCTATATTGATGATGCCATATTTTGCACCATACTCCTGCTTGAACATCCGTAAAATATCAAGGTAATCTGCTCTTAATTTCATATCCCAAACCTTTTTTCATCGCTAGCTGGTGAAAAAGGGTTTAATGGGCGATAATACGAAAATAGATAAATTAATTTACCTTACACATATCGAAGATATGTGACTCTTTATAGAAAAAACGATACACCCAGTCCTACCCCTCCTCCCCTCACACACCGCTCGCGGTGTGTGAGGGGAGGAACAAAAGGCGGAACGGATACATCCGTTCCCTACACTCACACAACTTCGTTGTGTGTAAGGAAAATAATTAATATTTATTAAAGTTAACAAAGGAGGTATGTTATGCTGATTTATTTGTTCCGCTTTTTATAGGGAGCTGATGTATCTGTTCAGCCTTTTGTAGGGAACGCATTTATGACCGCAGTCCGAGAACCCCTATTTTGTCGTTTTTTATTTATTTTTATGAGATCATATTTGTATTCGCATCGAAAATAAGGCGTAAGCAATACGCCACTACAGATTTTGGGCGTAAGCGATACGCCACTACAAAAGAGAACCAAACAGACCTATATTGATGATGCCATATTTTGCACCATACTCCTGCTTGAACATCCGTAAAATATCAAGGTAATCTGCTCTTAATTTCATATCCCAAACCTTTTTTCATCGCTAGCTGGTGAAAAAGGGTTTAATGGGCGATAATACGAAAATAGATAAATTAATTTACCTTACACATATCGAAGATATGTGACTCTTTATAGAAAAAACGATACACCCAGTCCTACCCCTCCTCCCCTCACACACCGCTCGCGGTGTGTGAGGGGAGGAACAAAAGGCGGAACGGATACATCCGTTCCCTACACTCACACAACTTCGTTGTGTGTAAGGAAAATAATTAATATTTATTAAAGCTGACAAAGGAGGTATGTTATGCTGATTTATCTGTTCCGCCTTTTATAGAACACATCCTGTAGTGGCATAGCTTGCCTATGTCCAACTGCAGATTACAGATTTAGCCACAAAGCTGGGCGAACTCCACCATTGTCGCTGTCGACATAGTCACCACTCACGATGAGGTCACCAGCGTAGCTCATACGACTAGCGCTATGAGTGATGAGACCAGGCGAACGCAACCACAAAAAAGAAGCCCGCTCATTAAAAGTCGCTATTCGATTGGAGTTAAATTGATCCTCAATAAACAAAGCATCAGATGGTCGATTTGCCAGCTGTCCACTATCTCCAAAATACTTCACCACTTCGGCAATGCTCAAAAGGAATATCCTGTCTTGAGTATTTGCTCCGCCATAGGTTTCAAACCACTGATTGTCTTCATTGACATTGGTCACTTGGACTATCCTCGCTCTGTCGGCATCGCTAAAAGCATTCGAATTATAAAACTCTCCATTTAGATAAGCACGGAGGCTACAATCTGCATAAGTAATATCAGTCAATGAAGTATGATAATACCTATACTCTAAGATATTCTCACTCACTACCAATGCTCTACCTGCCTGAATGTCCAGTATTCGCCATGGATATGCACCAAACTGGATGATTTCACCTATCCTATCGTCTGTAGTTTTTTTGTCACTACAAGAGCCTAAAATCAGCATAATAAAAATAGTCACAAAAGTTAAAGTTTTAGTTTTCATTTCCACCTCTCTGTATTCTTTATTGTGCCAATAAAAGTTCTGTGATTTTTGTCAAGTAATATGATGATTTAGATATCAAGCTTGTTAGAAAAAACTATTTTCCCCCTCACCTATAACTTCTTTTAACACAGAGATTTTGAGAGAAGGCACAGAGCACACAGAGAGAGCTGATATAAGTTTTGACAGAATGTATTCTGTCGCAACAGGTTTTGGGTGGATTTGGAAATCGGAGATTTCTGCTACGGAAAGTTGGAGGATTTGGAAATCGGAGATTTCTGCTACGGAAAGTTGGAGGATTTGGAAATCGGAGATTTCTGCTACGGATTGTGGATTGATTTGGAAATCGGAGATTGACGCTACGATTTGTAATTTGCGATTTACAAGGGTATACTTGCAATCTGAGAGGGTTTTGTGTCAGGGCATCAAAAATGACTAAATTTTGATAATAAGGGTTTCTACCCCCCCCCCGAAAAATCGGTGTTTTTGAGGGCATGGCAGACTTGGTCTATTTTGGTCTCAGAGCCTGCGAGATTTAACTCAAAATATTTTTCTTTTATATTTTTCATAAGAACAAGGAAATTTAAGTAGGCAAATTTGTCAAATCTTTTTTCAAAATCGGGTATTGAATTTCTTAACACAGAGATTTTAAGAGAAGACACAAAGAGCACAGAGAGAATTGACATAAGTTTTGACAGAATATATTCTGTCAAAAAAAACACGCTCACCAAATCCAGTCAACATCATATTGATGAATATCTTTTTCTGAGGTGATGAGAACGAGGTTTTCAGATTTAGCCGTAGCTACAAGTAATCTATCAAACGGGTCTTTGTGTATTTGAGGTAGGTTAATAATTCCTTTAAGGTGTTTTTGTTTAATTGGGAGCAATTCAAATTTTCTATTTTTGATTATTTTATACAGCTCATCTATATTGATACCAAGAAATAGTTTATTTTTACTTGTTTTTAAGGCAATTTCCCAGATGGACACTACACTGACAAAGATTTTATTTTCTAGATTATCTATGATGTCCAAAACGGTATCATCTATTTCAGGTTGATTTTCAATGTACCAAATCAAAACATTTGTATCAATCAAGTATTTCATTCCATGTATTCCTTCATACAATCAAGTGGCTCATCAAAATCATCTGACATCCATACCAAATCTTTTAAGACTCCTCTCGCTTCTGATCGTGGTCCTTTTGTATGTATGATTTTTAGCCTTCTTTCCCTCTCTTCTTTTGGTAAATCATTTAGAGTCATTACCTTTTTTGTTTCAGGTTGGTGTTCTTTTTTTAATTCTGCAATGGTTTGGCTATTGTCGCTCTGGACAATCTTATTTAAATAGTCTACAATTGCGTCTTGTAGATTAATGCCTATACCATTTAAAACGGCAGATGCTCTTGATTCTAAATCAGCATCTATGAAAAAAGCTTTAGTTGTCATAAATAAACTCCTTTAAATTATTATTATTTCAAAGATTTTAAAATGGGGATTTTTGTCAATCAGCATTTGGAATTAAGAATTGTGAATTAAGAATTAAGTATTATGAGTATTTAGAAAAAAAAGACAGATTATATTCTGCCAAATATCGTAGCGCCATCTCCGACTGACACAATAAAATTTAAATTAAATATCGTCTCTACAAAAAAACCAAACATTCCCTTCCCTGGGAAACCGCATCACGGTAAAGAATCCCTTCTTTTTTATTGTTTGGCTTTTTTAGACTACTTGATCCATGATTTCATCAGGAAGTAGGCGAAATTTGATGTCAAATTCTGGATTGTCCACGATGAGTTGTTTTGCCATGTTGTTTTTGGTATTTATCAGGACAGGTCCTTTTAGATTCGCTGTCATTTTGGCAGGATCTGATGGCACTGTTACTAGCACCAGAACTATCACATCTTCAGCGTCTGTGACATCAATGTCTTCGAGGTCTCTTTTCCAAGCATCTATTGAATAGTCTGGTTTAAAGAGATTGGGGTCGGTTACTACGAATGCCAATGAAGGCTCTTCTGTGGAATGCAACCATTTCAATGGTGAATTTTCATCTACATCGATTAGTGCATATTTCTTAAAGTTTGGAAAACCAAGTATCCCTGATGGGAAATTGATGATAGTTTCCTCAATGATTTCAATTTCTCCGAATTGTGTTGTGTAAATTTTCATTTTATACTCCTTGTAATGATTTTAAATATAGTTTATTAATCCCTGTGGGAAAATTTTTGAAAGTGCTGCTATTGAAGCGTTCAAAGCATTTTCGGTCATGGCAAATCTAGTCAAAACTTCTACTACATCGAGTTTTTCTATGCTCTGGATGTTTTCAAGAACATTTTCTCTGAGCATTGTTAGATTTGCTTTGGTGACTTCGAGTCTATTTAGTTCGATACCTGTGGTTGTTACCTGCATTTGCATATTGGTCTGTAATTGATCAAGATGGGCTAGACCTTCTGATATTTCGTTGACATTGCCATGTTGGAGGGCATTTTTAAGTTGATAAAGCGTATCAAAAAATCCTGAATCCTCAAACAATGCTTGTCCAGAAACATTGGTATTTACTCTACTAAACATATTGTTGTTAAATTCCACAAGATCCCCGTTGCCGAGAAACTTACCCGGCACCACTTGTAAGCGGAATAAATCATCTTCGCCTAAAGCACCGGGGCTAAAGGTCATGGTTAAACCTGTTTCATTGCCTTCGGCATCTGTGATTGGGATGGTCAAATTTGTAAAATAAGTCGCTTCTGACCAAGTCTCGCCTCCATCGCTGGAAATCTGATACATTGCTGTTGTATTGAGATCTGGGTCACCTACATCACCGGCTTGGACAAATTTGATGAGAAATTCTGCTGTGCCTGCATATTCGCCTTCGGATGTAACTATCTCGTTGTAAAGATTTTCAGTAGAACCTAGCGGAGGTAGAACTCTACCTTCCAGAGAGTAAGCGGGAAACTCTCCATCGGTGCCTGAAAATATGTATCTATCACGGACTTTATAGTTTGCCATACCGAGCATTTCACTGATGAGTTCTTGTATCTGGTCAGCAGCTATTTGTCTTTCCATCGGAGAAGCTGTCTCAGTAGCGTTTGTTTCAGCGATTTCTCTTGCTTTAGCTAGTATATCTTGAATCCTGTTGAGAGCCATATCAGTAGCTCTGAGTGATTCTTCTGCGTCTCGGACATTGAGTACATATTGCTCATAAGCAGCTGCATTTCCTTGATGTCTCATCGCTGAATTCAATCCAGCAGGGTCGTCAGAAATTCTATTAATTCTTTTTTCTGTAGAAATCATCTCATTTAGCTTGTAATAATCTGTCATGTTTCTATTGACCTGATTGGTCAAGTTATTAAACATAGAATGATTTGTAACACGCATTTGAATTTCTCCTTTCGCCTGCTAGAAAGCAAGCGTTACATTTACTACGCTCGCAACACCTTATTTTTGATGATCTTGCTGAGATCAGCAAGTTTTGTGTTGTCGATCTTTGTATGTGAAGCTTCTTCGTTTTCCTGTAAAATTCTTTCGTAAACTTCTTTACGGTAAACGAGAGTATTTTTAGGAGCCTTAATACCTACGCGGACAGCTGATTTCGTGATTTCTGTGATGAATATCTCGATGTTGTCGCCGATACAAATTGCTTCACCTGTTTTTCTTGTTAAAACTAACATTTGTTACCTTCCTAGTGTTAAATGTTGTATTGAAAATGAATATTTATCCATTGTCTATTATAAATCATCTTACTAACCCAATTATTGTCTTTAGCATATCATCTGCTACAGAGATAATTTTCGCTGCTGCCATATAGGCTTGTTGAAATTTCATTAGGTTAGCGGTTTCTTCGTTCATGGAAACGCCTTTAACTGATTCTCTAAAATTGTCTGTTTGCCTTGTAACTAAAGCACTTCTATCAGAACTTAGATTAGAAAATCTGACATCTTGACCGATATTATAAATCAGGTCTGCAAATGTTTCTGTCAAAGTCTGACCATCAAAAACTTTATCCAGTCTTAAATCAGTCATCATCAAAGCTATTTGATTGTCTCCTGTTGAACCTGTCAAAGAGGTAGCGATAAAATCAGTATCAGTCAAAACCTCTTTGGAGACACTAAAGGTCATCACGCCTGTCACATCAGGGCTGAAAAAATCAGCACCACTGCCACCATGAAGATTGATACCTTGACTATGGATTGCGTTAACTTGGTTAGTTATCTGCACTACTAAATCATCGAGTTTTCTTTGATATTCTGGTAATATAGTAGTTCTGAGATCCTCAAGAGCTTTCAATGAGCCTGTCGTCAAACCTGCTATAGGTGTGTCGATGTTGTTCCAGGCAAGCACAAAAGTAATCTCACCGGTAGCCATATTTTGTTTTTCTACCATGCTCAAAGTATTTACATGACCATTTCTGACCAATTCGTCGGTGCCGAGATAAACGCTGGCAGTGCCATTTTCTCTACGATGAATCTGCACATTTCCATATCCTGAAAGCTCATCAACTAATAAATCAAACTGATCAAGTAAATCATTTACAGGTCTATTTTGCATTTCTTCAAGAGCTATATGACCTATCAATTTTTCCATTTCAAAAGCGATTTGATTTATCCTATCTGCTGATGTCTCAAGTTCTCTAGTGGCATCTATTCTTTGTTGTTCTATTGAACGATACAAATTTTGAAAACTTTCTGTCAATTGATTTGCTGCACTGACAACTTCGATTCTATGAACATTACTAAATGGGTTGTTGGCAAGCAATTCCCAAGAATTGAAGAAAGCATTTATCCTAGCATGGATTCCATGTTCAGTAGTTTCAAGAACATTCTTTTCAAGGTTTGTAAGATGTCGTGACATTGCATCCCAATATCCAGATTGTCCATTGTGTCTACGAAATTCAGCATCAAGCTGCAAATCTCTCATTCTCTCTATCCGCACCACATCGACACCAGTTCCATAGTTGTAATGAACTGAAGAAATAGGCATTGAGGCTTCTTGAACTACTCTTTGTCTGCTAAAACCCGGTGTGTTCGCATTGGCAATGTTATGAGCAGTGGTTTCCAGCTGTTTTTCATTTGCCATTACAGCTTTTTTACCTATAGATAGCATATTAAACATGGATCATACTCCTTTCGATATCACTACTAAACAAGCAAGCTGTAACTGGTTGCGGTTTCCGAACTATTTTGTTGAATAATTTTTTGTCCCATGCCTTAAAATTGAGTATCATAGTATCACTATCTTTCGACTGTTGATTGTTATGATTAAATGTCATGGATGCAGTTGGCACAATATCATTCAAAGGAAAAGCAGTAGTCATCATTTCAGAAAAACCATAAAAAGGCTGATAGTTTATCCTAGTCATTTCAAAGGCGATAGGGTCGCTATATCCGTCTTTTCTAAAAGATTGGTCTTCTCTCTGACTGATGAGGACTATATTTGTCCCCCCTTGCCCACCCCATGAATTTTGGGGGATATTTTTATAGTTTTTCATCAATATACTCAACATTTTTATACCCTCGTGTTCAAAAGAATTGCACTTCTTCTTTGTGGAATCATCCCAACGCGGCTATAAACTCTGTCTCTATCTACGAGGTCTGCTATCAATTCGAGGTTATCACCAACAAGGTCGAGTCCTGTTTTTATCAGTTCTTTATTTTCATTGGAGAGCTTATCTATTGAATGTAAAGTATTTACAAAACTAACAAATAACACTCCAGCTTTTTCAGAATACTCTGATTCTGGGAAAATAGTGTGAACTGTTTTTAAATTGTTTTTAGCTAAGTCTATATCTTTTAGGATAAACAAAGTTTCCATCAGGTCATTTCTGACATTTGTAGCCTTGTGCGCTCTATTTAAAGAAATAGCTGTTTGTTGGCTGATTTTTTGAAATCGTTTGATGTTCCATTCTATCAATGATTCTTTCTGATCTTCAAGACAGATAAGAACTTCTTGATAATTTGCGATTTCGTTTTCCCAGCTCTTAAAAAAATCATAAATAATGTTTTCCATTGTTCACTCCTTGGAATCTCTCCCCTGATTTCTATGCAGGGGAGAGAATTCCTACATTAATTTGACATACGATTAAAATAATTCATTACCTGCCTGATATAGTTTTGTGTTTCTCTAAAAGGCGGTATTCCATTGTGTCTTTGAACATTCCCTGGACCTGCGTTATAAGCGGCAAGAGCGAGTTCTTTGTCACCAAAACGATTGAGCATTTGTCTCAGGTAGCGAGTGCCACCCATGATATTTTGCTCTGGATCAAAGGAGTTTGTTACACCTAAATCGCCAGCAGTTCCGTCCATCAGCTGCATGAGTCCTTTTGCTCCAACTCTTGAAACAGCATTTGGATTAGCATAGCTTTCTTGCGCTATTACCGCTCTGATCAGGTTTGCATCTACATTATATCTTTGTGAAGCCCTTTCTATGATAGGCTCATATTGACTTAATCTTTCAGATAAAGTTCTGGGAAGTGGTTCTGAAGTATTGGGAACATGATTGGTAACCACTTCTCTTTGTCTATTGGCTGTATTTGAAATATTTGGAGTATTAGTAATTTCGCTTTGTCTATTTAATACAGCCCCTGTATTTTGATTTAAATTTGTTGTTTCATTTATATTGACTTCAGGAACATTGCCCATCAATCTACTGGAAGGTCTTCTTTGGATTTTGAGATGTTCTGAAGCTGCCGGATTTATCTGTCTTAGTATGTTTTCAGCAAGACCAAAGGACTGAGATGAAGCAATACTTTCAGAAATTTGATTGAGAAACATATCTTGGTAAAATTCACTTCCAGCTTGCATTCCAAAGAAACCACCACCTTCAAGACCTTGTGTCATGGTGCTGAGCATCTGTTTAATCAACATTGCTTCAAATTCCAGAGCTGCTTTTGCTGCTCTTTCCGGAGAATCTGGTGCTAGATTTTTTTGAATCCTTTCCATTCTCTCATTTAGTTGAGCTTGCATTCTGCCTTCGAGATTGGTGTCGACTGAAAATGTTGATATTTCCATGATTTGTTCCCTCTGATATCCTTTCCGTGTTATAATATCCTTAAATCTGCTAGTAAAGCACCTGTTTCTTTCAATGCTACAAAGATTGAAATCATATCACGAGGTGTGACGCGAATAGCATTCAGGGCTTGAGCCAGTTCTTGAACAGTTGCAGTTTCCATAAAGAAAATACGATTTTCTTCACGAGCATCCATTTCGGCGACATATGTTATCAGATTTGCATTTCCTAATGTCATGGTCTCGTCTTCACCGACTATCCTTACCATTAGGTTGCCATGAGCGATTGCAACTGGTGTAATACGGACATTGCCACCAGCGATGACTGTGCCTGTTCTTTCATTTATCACGACTCTAGCAGCCGCTTGAGGAGTGATTTCTATATTTTCTATATTTGATATAAAGCTAATCAAATTGTCATTTAAAATGACATCATCTGGAACTATAATAGAAATACTTGAAGCATTGTCAGCTGTGGCTAATCTCATGCCCATTAGTGCGTTTATTGCCTCTGTTGCTCTTTCTGCAGTGGTAAAATCTGGGTTATTTAAAAGTATTTTAAGTTCTCCATTGACAAATATCATATTGGAATTTTCTATTTCTACTATTCCACCATTGGGGATGCGACCTGTATTTGATATATTTCTACGCATACGAGTGCCACGAGTTTCTTCATTGCCACCGCCTATTGATATAGGACCTTGCGCTATTGCATATTTTCTATTGTCTTGACCTATCAAGGGTGTCATCAAAAGTTGTCCACCTTCCAAGCTACGAGCATCACCAACTGAGGATACCATGACATCAAAATATGAACCCGGACTTGCAAATGGAGGCATAACTGCTGTCACCATTACTGCGGCGACATTGTTGGTTCGTGTTCTACTTTCTGGAACTGATAATCCAAAATGCTCCATCATATTTACTATGGATTGAATGGTAACTTGAGAAGCCTGAGAATCTCCTGTTCCTTGTAAACCTGTTACTAATCCATAACCTATCAGCTGTCTACTGTCCATTCCACTGACCTTGCTGATGTCTTTAAGACGAGTCTGAGCAGTTAGACCTGCTACTGCTAAAATAACTATTATTGTTAAAAATGTTCTTTTCATTTTAATCTCCGTTTTTTATATTTTATTTAAGGAAGACCTTTATTCATTCCTATTTTTATTTACTTTTAAAATAATCCAAGTGAGGTGGATAATCTGGAGGTTGCTTGCCTTTATATCAAGCGTTTTTGTGTCACTACACTTTCCGTTACCTCACCTCACTTCAAATTATTTTCGAACCGAATGGGCGAACCCAATATTTTTTGCGATTGATGAGTTGGCTACACTCATCACTCGTTATTAACAATTTTCACTCTATGCAAAATTAAAACTTTCACAAAATCTATAATGCAAGTGCTGTGCCAATCTGTATGTTTTTTCATAATTATATATATAATAGTCAGTTATAGAATTTAAAGCCTTTCCTATCGGTATGAGATATTTTTTCTTTAGCGAAAATATCGGAAATTTTTTCCTGTTGTAGAGGGAATGTTTTTATAGATACATTTTTCTATGTATTATAGAAGTTCCGCTCTACATTCACGATAAACCGTAGGGGTAGGGGGAGGAAGCTATTCAAATTATCCAAACGAAAACAAGGTCGCCATCGAACCAAATCACAAGTATTTTTAGATAAAGAAGTCGACAAAATAGTATCAGCAAATCAAAAAATATATGAAACCTTGTATGAGCATATAGAAAAACAAGGTGCGGACATACCAAAGCTATCTACAGAAGGTTTACCTCGTAATACAGATTTAGAAATTTTACTAACAAAGATACTGACCTATTCTTATTATTTAGGCAAGCGTAGTGTTATTAAGAAAAAGCAAAAGAAAAAAAACACTCAGCACCCATTATCACAAGAGCCACCAGTTCCCTCTGCTTTAGAATGAAAATCGACAATGAATATAAAAAATGGCTGGCTGATCTAAAAAATAAGATACAGAGAAGTCAAATAAAAGCAGCTGTAAAGGTAAATGCAGAATTATTGCTCTTATATTGGGATTTAGGGTGTGACATAGTTAACCGCCAAATGGAGTCTGCATGGGGTAGCGGTTTTTTTGAACGATTGAGCAATGATTTGAGAAAAGAATTTCCTGATATGAAAGGGTTTTCTGTGGTTAATTTAACTTATTGCAAACGGTTTTATTTATTCTATTCAAAAGACACCTCAATTCTTCACCAACTTGGTGAAGAAATTCCGCACCAACTTGGTGACGAATTATATTCATCTGAAAATAAAAGCGTTACAATTCGTCAGCAAGTTGCTGACGAATTCGGAAATCATCCTATTTTTCAAATACCATGGAGACATCAAGTAGAAATCATTACCAAATACAAATCCATAAAAGAGGCTCTATTTTATGTTCAAAAGACCATCGAAAATGGATGGAGTCGTGCTGTTTTGATGAATTTTATTGAAGCTGATTTGTATTCAATACAAGGAAAATCACAAACCAATTTCTCTCGCTTATTACCAGAACCACAAAGTGACCTTGCAAATCAAATTTAGAAAGACCCGTATAATTTCGATTTTATAACTCTTACTGATAACTACAAAGAAAAAGAGCTTGAAGATGCTCTGACGACAAATATTACTAAATTTTTGTTGGAACTTGGGCATGGATTTGCTTATGTTGGCAGGCAAATTCCTCTAAAGATTGGAGAAACAGAACGATTTATAGACCTGCTTTTTTATCACTTGGAACTACGGTGTTTTATCGTTATTGAGTTAAAGGCCACCAAATTTGAAGCAGAACATATCGGAAAACTTGGTTTATATATCTCCGCTATCAATCATCAACGAAAAAAAGAAACAGATAATCCCACAAAATGGCTGATAATCTGTAAAACAAAAGACAGCATTGAAGTTCAATACTCTTTAGAAATATTAAATCAACCTATTGGAGTTTCCGAATACCAGTTATCCAAGTTGTTGCCTGATAATTTCATAAGCAGTTTGCCGAGTATTGATGAAATAGAAGAACAGCTTAAAATGATGGATGAATAATAAAATATGATTTTTAATTGATATAAAAAAAACAAGGATTGATGGTGACTCTTGCTTCTTTTTGTAGCACAGCAATTTAGCAAGAAATATAAGCCCGATGAGGGTAAATACAGTACTAATAAATCAAAATAAAACCAGTTACTGGAAAAGTAAGATTATGTTTTTTCAAATTCAATACCAAAAGCAAAAGGCGTGACCGTGTTCTACTTTCAAATAAATTCATTAAAAATTGAGTATTTCTGAGAGATTTAGTATGGAAATCGGAGATTTCTGCTACGATATTTTGGTATTTTTATTCTATGCAGTGACCTTTTAATCATTTATTCAGATATTTTTATTTCATCAATACCATTCTTTTTATTGATGAAAAATCGCTTGTTTTCATCTGATAGAAGTAAATTCCACTACTTACTTCTTGTCCATTATTATCTTTTCCATTCCAAATAACAGTGTGTTCTCCTCGATTCATCTCATTATCTACAAGAGTTCTAACAAGGCTTCCTCTAATATTGAAAATGTCCATTCTTACATGTCCAGAATTAGATAGAGTAAATTTAATTGTTGTTTCAGGGTTGAACGGGTTTGGATAGTTAACATGAAGGTTGGTTGCAAAAACAACGACATCACTTTCGGAAACAACACTATCACCTATAAGGGTTGTATCTGTATGAGGCGAATCGCTTGCATTGTGTGTTATGTTCAGATATGCTGTTTTAATGCCGATAGGTGCTGAAGGGGCGAAAGATACTGTGAATGTTCTTGTTTCATTTACCACTATAGTCCAAGGCAATCCAGAAATAGACAGGCTAAATTCACTATGATTTGTTCCTATTAAATCTATCGTATTTACAACTAAAGGACTACCACCCGTATTAGTAATAGTGTATGTATAAGGATCTGTTGTTTCACCGACAACTACATTTCCGAAATTATGTTCAAGAGGGTCAATAATAAATACAGGTAACCCTAAGCCAATTCCAGACAAAGTAACATTATGAGGTGAGTCGTTAGCATCATGAGTAAAGCTGATACTTGCAGATTTATCGCCATCTGTTATCGGAGCGAAGCTTGCCGAAACAACAGCATTATTTCCTGCATTAATTACCAATGGCAAAGCTGGATGGTTTAAATTAAACTCACCTGCATTTGCACCGGTAATTATTATGGCACTTATTGTCAATGGACTTCCGCCAGTATTGGAAATAGTAAATGCATGAGCATCGGAGGAACTTCCAATAATAACATCACCAAAATCATAAGACAAATGATTTATTGTAAATATAGGTGGATAAGGGATTGTTGTGAACGACCAAATTGGGTTGTCGATGGCATCACCAGTTGTGTTAAATGGCACAATCTGCCAATAATAAGTGGTGTCATATTGCAATTCGGTTGTTGGTGTCCAAAAATTAGATTCAATAGAACTTAGTGAAATTCGATTGGATGAATTCGATGTTCGCCTACTATTTATATCGGGTAGAGATGATGGTTTAGTAGAACTTATGGATATAATATCAGTTACTAATGGCGGTGGATTTGATGTGCCAAAATAGATTTTATATCCTGTTGGTGTGGAACCGCTTGTATCAGATGACCAACTTAAAATTTGTGATAACTCTATAAAAGTTGCATTATCTTCTGGGGTTGGGTTTATAGCATGGTTTGGCACCGGTGGAATTGTTGTAAACGACCAAACAGGATTATTCACAGCATCACCAGTTGTATTAAATGGTACTACTTGCCAATAATATGTGGTGTTGTAATCTAAAACTGGTGTCCAGGTGGTTTGGTCAGAGGCAAGCTCTGCCACTACAGCTGTTGGTGGATTTAATGTGCCGAAATAAAGTTTGTATCCGGTTGGTGTACTTCCCGTTGTATTAGGTGACCAACTTAAAATTTGTGACAACTCTATAAATGTTGCATTATTTTCAGGTGTTGGATTGATAGCATGATTTGGAACAGGTGGAATCGTGGTAAATGACCATATTGGATTATTTACAGCATCGCCGGTTGTATTAAAGGGCACGACTTGCCAATAATATGTGGTGTTGTAATCTAAAACTGGTGTCCATGAGGTTTGGTCAGAGGCAAGCTCTGCCACTACGGTTTGTGGTGGGTTTGATGTGCCGAAATAAAGTTTATATCCGGTTGGTGTACTTCCGGTTGTATCAGGTGACCAACTTAAAACTTGTGTTAACTCTACAAAAGTTGCATTATCTTCTGGGGTTGGGTTTATAACATGTAATGGCACTGGAGGTATTGTGGTAAATGACCAAACAGGATTATTTACAGCATCGCCAGTTGTATTAAATGGTACTACTTGCCAATAATATGTGGTGTTGTAATCTAAAACTGGTGTCCATGAGGTTTGGTCAGAGGCAAGCTCTGCCACTAGGACTGTTGGTGGGTTTGTTGTGCCAAAATAGAGTTTATAACCGGTTGGTGTAATTCCGGTTGTATTAGGTGACCAACTTAAAACTTGTGATAACTCTATAAATGTTGCATTATTTTCAGGTGTTGGATTTATAGCATGAATTGGAACAGTTTCTTCTTCCGGAGTTATCCCGGTAACTATCATACTGAAATATGTTATTAATTTTACATATTGTTGATAATAAGGTAAATTTTGATAAATTAAAAGGTCATTTACAGTATGATACGTAGGGTCGTCGGAATATTCATCATAGAAGAAAAAAATTGACGGAAAACCTCCAATATTATAATAAGAATAACTATCAGAAGCAGCCATCAACTGATCG
>WRLO01000068.1 GCA_009777575.1 Candidatus Cloacimonadota bacterium | reverse complement strand
TGGGGGGGGGGGTAAACATGCTATTATTTAAAGCATAGAGTGGCATTCCTTGCACGATCTCGGTCGAGGTATACATCGAAGACCTTTTTTGCAAAGCTCCGCCAGAAGCCCTATTATGAGCCTTCTCGGCGATTTTAAGAAAACCGCATTCTACCACGAGATCTGCCATATCTCATCCTCCCAATTTAATGTATTTTTGAGTTTGTGGACAATTATTTCAAACTGGGGTTTAAAAGTCAAGAGATTTTTTGGGGGGAACAAAAAAATATAGGTAAAATTTATTATAAAAAATCGATTAAATCTTTCTGTAACAAGATATTAGACTTTACAAAAAAATGTGAAAATTTCTCAAAAAAAAGTGAAAAAAGTTTGTGATTTTTTTTGCGGACAAAAGAGGGTTTTTAAAAATATCGAAAAAAATCGGTAATTTTGACTATTTTTTTCTTCAAAATTGAAGCATCGGTTTTTAATTGAATTTACATACATTGCAATTAGTTACAAGATATCTACCGAGATTTACTTTATTTTTGTTCCATCTAATTCCTTTCTAACAGATATTGGGCAAGATCAACCAGCTTTTTCTTGAACCCATTGGTTAAATAATCGTCACCGTTCTCTAAAAGAAAATCAACAGTCCTATCCAAGAACTTGATGATGTAGTCTTTATACTCTTTCGTTGGCTTTTTCTCTTCACGGAATTGCCTGATGAGACCAACCAAGCTTTGCAAATCTTTTCTCATTGGGTCGTTTGCAAATTCCATTAGACCTTTGTTTATAGCCCTGCGAAGATTGACTTGGATTTTCTTTTCCATGTCAATGATATCTTTCTTTTTTTCGTTCCATTTGCCTTTTTTGATCCAAGCGTAAATCGTTTTTTGACTGACTCCCATTACCCTTGCCAGGTCTTTGACCTTGATATTGCCCTCGACATACATTCTTTCGCAAGTTGCCTTTTGATGTTCTCGGTCTTGTTTTTCGGACATAATGCCTCCTTTATCTTTGTCGACTTTTGTGGCAGTTTATATTAATGTGTTATTATATTGATTTAATTTGTGTTTGTCAAGAACAGAACGGAACACTTCCGCACATTCTGCACAGTATTTTGAGTTTTTTTATTCATAAAAGGTCATCAAACTCCTCTCTCATTTTCTTTAGTTGCCTGCGGTATGCCTCTTGAACTGACTCAAGGGTATAATGCTTTTGATTAACTTTATACTCTTGATTTGTCTCTTTTCGTCTGTTATAAACATAGACATTTTTGCCTTTGTCATTGCCAATCTTTTTGATATAATCTTCAGCAATAAATTCCTGCAGATATTTCTTTACCGTCTCATAGCAGATGCCAGTTTCAGCTACGATATGGCTTGATGTAAACGGTCTGGGAGTATATGATATATACTCCCGAACCATACTTTTTCCATTATTCATAAGTTTATGCCTCCAGCTTACTGATGATGTCTTTGATTTCACTAAATGTCAGCTCAGTTCTCTTCATTTTTCTGGCAATTTTCTCTATCGCATCTATATATTTATTGATGATACGCATACTGCCATTACTTTGGGTATAGATAAATTTGATGATTTCAGAGCATACTTTAACTTCACAAATCTCTCTGATGACCATTTCTGTATCCTCAAGGTTCAGTTCCCTGAAAAAATAGGTCGCACAAGTCCTACTGAAAAAATGCGGACTATGCTTTAAAAGTCCTTCCCGAGATGATTCCATTCCTGCAAGCACAAAAGTAGCAAGTGATTGATCAGCCATGTCTCTGATACTCTCAAGTATCTTCTCATTATTGAAGGCGTAATCAATCTCATCGATTAAGATAGTTATGTTTTGGTCTCTTTGCAGAATATCGAGAATCTGATTGTAAATCTCATTTTGAGTGCCTTTGACTTGATAATATGGCATTGTTTTGTGAAGCAATCTGGTGAGCAGTTCTCTCAGGAAATCCTTTGTAGTTATATTGACCTCCAGTCTTAGATAAATAAATCCATTCTCCATAGCTGTCTTTGTCATCCATCTTGTTTTGCCCAATCCAGGTTTGCCATAAAACAAGCCGATTCCGACTATCTCAGTTCTGGTTCGTTCAAGTAAGTTTTTAAGAACTCGGTTTGCACCCTTGACATTTTCTATTTCTATCAGTTGTTTAGTTTTCATTTGTTACCTTCCTTATTCACCGAATAAACCTGCAATCTCATCTTTCAAATCATCGATGAGTTCTTGGTCGATATCGCTTGTGTCTTTATTTACCATGTCGTTTTCAACGGCAGGAATGCTGTTGCCACTCTCATCTATCTCTTCATATTCACCAGTTATGGCATCCAGAGCCTCTTCAAAGCTCAGATATTTTATATCTTCAGCTTCTTTAGTATTTGATAATGGCAGTAGTTCTTTGCTTAAAAGTTTTAACATCTTCTCTGTTTTCATAGCACCTGCAACATCGGAAAGTGCCAGATAATATAGTTTTCCTATTTTGGCTCGTCTATTGTTTTCGATAAGTGCTGTTAAATCGTCTCCGCTTTGAAGTCCCGGATCGATTGCTATTGCTTTCTCTGGGTGCATTTGTCCTTTTTCATTGCAGATGGTAATCTCGTATAGGTTCTTTTCGTCATAGTAGATGCCGACTTTTTGTCCAATCATGCTTGCGAAACTGGGATGCCAATACAACAAACCATTTTTTTCTATCATGCTTCGTTGAACAGTCCTCATCTCAATATAAGGGTAAAGCATTTTACTGAGTAGCTCTGTTTTGTTGGGAATGATATGTTCAACCTGAGTATATGCTTGAAGTGGTGAAAGTTGCTCTCCTTCTATCGTAACTAACGATGCTCTGGGTTTGTTATTCCAATACTCCACATACTTATCCAATTTCTCGGTAAACTCATCCCAAGTAGGAAATTTTTCACCAAATTTCCGCACTAAAGTTTTACTATCCATATTTTTGTACATCTCGGGGCGACTCTCAGGGTTGTTTCCACACCAGCTCAAGAAGCTCTTTTCAAAAGCTGAGATGCCATAGTGCCAGAAGGGTTCTATTGATTTGCTTTCAGGATTGCCCGGTATCGTAAAATGACATTCTATTCCCAGATTCATATACAAACCTTTATCGCCAGATTCCAACATTAGCTTTGCGATTTTCTCATCTGTAGTTAGTCTGCGTTTTCCAATAGCCTCATTATAAAACACCCAAGGTGCATAATCGACATTCTTATAAGCTCCGCCGTTATCGATTCGAATTTTCTGTGGAGTTCCAAATCTACTTATGGCATCCATCAGACTATTTTTGACTGCACCTTTATTTTCAGTCAAGCAAGCTCTATAACCGACAATCGTTCCTGTAGCGATATCAACCCAGAAGATAATTACAGGTCGAACAAGATATCTTTTACCATAATTTCGATGGCAATAGAAGGGGCTTTTAACAAAAAAATTGGCGTGATGACCGTCGCTTTCATACAGCTCACCTGGCATCAAATCGTTGATTCTGACATTATGGAGTTTGACTTTATTCTTGATTTCTTTGGCTCCTTTTCCAAGAGATTTTGTGAAAACATTTTTTCTAAAATCTCTGACGAGTAGTTGTAGAGTTCTAGGTGAAATCGGAAGTTGTTTATCCATCATTTCATACTGGTCTACCAAAAATAAGTAAATCCAGTTTGGGTCTAGGTCTCTTTGATCTATCGCCAATTCCATTATCCAACTTCTCAGAGAAGCATCGATTCGGCTCTTTCTTCCGCAGTGCCTATAGCTTTCAAGTAAGCTAAATGGACTATCCAAGTCACCGCCGATTCGAAGCATTCTTTCCCAAGTTATGATAGTTGGCAATGCAAGCTTGCTGATTTTCAGTTGGTTATAAGCCTCAATACAGATTTCTCCGTTATGAAGCTTACGGACGAAGCTTTCACCGCTTTCACTATACTTAAATCCTTTAGCACTATACTCCATGCGATATCTAATAAAGGTTTTAACTATCTCATATTTCGCCCAAGCTCGGACTCTGTCCTCTTGCCGAGCCAACCCCCAAGCTGTTTGACTCGGGTCTTGCTGTGTATTTGTCGATACGGTCAGGTTGCAGGCACTCAAATCTGCTATAACAACCTCCTTCACTCTGTCGCTGACTTCAGCGTTTTCTAAGCTATGAAATTCATTCATTTCAGCCTCCAATTACTTGTAATATAATTAGTTATCATAACTAATTGGTGCTACTATACAAAATGCCGTTTTCTTAGCAAGGGCTTTCTTCGCTTTTTCTAAGAAAAAGCAAATTATTTTTAGTTGCTATGTGTTTATATATCATAGAGTTATGGAACAGAGTATATGGCTGGTCAGAAGAAAGAAAGAATAGTGTAAATCATGTAGATTTATCAAGGAAAAAAGCCGACATTTCGAGCAAATTCAGCAGAAATTCACAAAGACAAAAAATCCTCATGAAAAATTTCGCATCTTTTTCTGCCGATTTTAAGCAAACAAATAAATTTGATTTTTTAGATTAAAAGAAAAGTTAAATAAAAAACATAGACCTTGGTTTAGGTTAGAAAAAAAATGAGCTATAAAAACCTTTTAAACACTGAAAAAACAAGGAAATAAATTACCCTTTTTTTACCGCCTTTCTTCCTAATATGCAGTTTGGGCAATGGTACCTAAGGCTTACGAAGGACATTGACAATTAATATACATAAGTGACATGACCAGAGAGACATGGGGTGTCTGAAGCCCAAAATGTGTGGAACTTTACTTCGGATTTTCTCAAACATTATCGTAAAATATACCTCTTTTTACCATTTCTATCGAACTTTACTTTAACACCACATCGACATAACGCTTTATATATTAACCACATACAGTATTTGTGCATCTCTCAAACTTTAGATGACCCCTTTAACAAGCTCTTGAACCGAAGACATCATTGTGTGAAAGGAAAAAAAAATATTGACAAAAATACCTATGTTATATTTTTTGTTATCTTAAGATAGATTTTTTTGATATAAATAAATTAGGAGTATAAAATGGAATTATCAACACTTTCTTCTAAAGGGCAAATAACCATCCCTTTGGAAATTAGGCAAAAGATGAATTTGAAAACAGGCGATAAAGTCTTTTTTTTTGAAGAAAATGGAAAATATTATCTGCAAAATACAAATTCAATGTTATTATCAGAATTTCAAAGTGCAATGGAAGGAGCCGCAAAAGAAGCTGGGTTTAATAATCCTGATGATGTCGAAGAATATATTAAAATGTTACGAAAATCAGATAAAGGGTAATTATGCGGATACTTGTAGATAACTATACTTTGTAGGGAACGCATTTATCCGTTCCTAATCTATGCTCTATGTATAAAATGAATAGAATAACAAGTTCTTCCTTAAAAATACAACGAAGTTGTTATCTCTTTATAGAAAAGATGATACATCCGGACCTCTCCCCTCACACACCGCAGGCAGTTTGTGAGGGGGGAAAGGGGCAATGCTAACAACTTAAGAAAAATCCGCTCCGTAGTGCCAATCTCCGATTGGCTTTTTATGCGGGTTTATGGCAATCGGAGATTGCCGCTACGGATTTTAAGCAGCTTAAGTTGTTAGCATTGGGGAAAGGGGTGAGGGAATTATAGCTGTTGAAAAAAGATTTAATAGGTTGATATTATGAAAAAAAAGAAAAAAGACATTACCATCCGTAGCAGCACTGTTGGATATCTGACATTTATCACTGCTAAAGGTGAGAGTGATGTTAATGCGATTTATTTTGAAGAAAATGTCTGGATTACTCAAAAGATGATGGGGGTCTTATATGATGTTGAAACTCACACAATAAATTACTATTTAAAGAAAATATTTTTCGATAGTGAGCTAGATGAAGATTCAGTTATTCGAAATTTTCGAATAACTGCCCCAGATAATAAACAATATGACACAAAGCACTACAACTTAAAAGCTATCATTGCTGTGGGATATAAAGTAAAATCAGAAAGAGCTGTGCAATTTCGGAAATGGGCGACCAATATCATAGAAGAGTTTACAATTAAGGCTTATGTCATGGATGATGAAAGGCTCAAACAAGGTGGATTGTTGACCGATAAATATTTTGAAGAGCAGCTACAAAGAGTTCGATAAATCCGAATGAGTGAGCGTAAATTTTATCAAAAAATCACAGATATCTATGCTACTTCAATCGATGAAACCAATTTCGCCACCATTGGTGCCGGAATTACAACAGAGTGAAAATCATTGTGTTACAAATCTTTCACCATTGGTGGGAGAAATTCAAAACTCAAATCAGTTATGATGTGGGATTACATATACATTAAATTTGATTTGTAGCGTATTAAAGAGCTAATAAAAAAGTCTCTCCCCCCATAAATCTGGGGGGAGAACCTAAATACTGATTTATCAAACTGGGGTCATTTATTTACCAATTTGTAAGATTTAATTTATCTACTCCACAAAAATAGCTTGGAAAGCACATGAAGGTAAACAAGCACCACATTTAATGCATTTATCTTGTTCGATTTCGTGTTTTTTCTTTACAGAACCGAGTATTGCTTTATTTGGGCATACTCTGGCACATTTTGTGCAGCCTACACATTTGTCTTGGTCTATGAGATACTTTCTGAGATAAGCACATTCACCCGTAGGACATTTTTTATCGATGATATGCGCTACATATTCATCTTTGAAATAGCGTATAGTAGTCAATACCGGGTTTGGTGCTGTTTGTCCAAGACCACAGAGAGAGATTTGTTTTATAGTCGCCCCCAGAGTTTGCAATTCATCAAGATGCTCCATTTTCCCATGTCCTTTGGTTATTTTGTCAAGTATGTTAAACATCTGCTTTAAGCCAATTCTACAAGGAGCACATTTTCCACAAGATTCATCAAGAGAGAAATCTAGAAAATATTTTGCAACATTGACCATACAGTTTGTGTCATTCATGACTATTACACCACCGGAACCCATCATTGCGCCACGAGCAGTGAGATTTTCATAGTCAATAATGACATCTTCATGTTCTTTGGTCAAACATCCACCCGAGGGACCGCCAAGCTGGACAGCTTTAAACTCATGGTCACCTACTATTCCGCCTCCAACATCTTCTATCAGTTCTTTGACAGTGATACCCATTGGAATTTCTACAAGACCAGTGTTTTCGACATCTCCAGTCAGTGCAAAAACTTTTGTTCCTTTAGATTTTTCGGAACCCATTGATGAAAACCATTCTGGTCCCAATCTAAATATAGGCGCAACATTGGCAAGGGTTTCGACATTGTTTACCAGCGTAGGTTTTCCCCATAAACCTGATTGTGCTGGGAAAGGGGGTTTATTCGTAGGTGTGCCTCTTTTACCTTCAATAGAAGCTATAAGAGCTGTCTCCTCGCCACACACAAAAGCACCCGCTCCTGAACGAACCTCGATATCAAAAGAAAAATTCGTTCCGATAATATTGTTTCCAAGTAAACCTTTTTCACGAAGAACTCTGATAGCGAGATTTATTCTTTTTATAGCGAGCGGATATTCTGCTCGGATATAGAAAAATCCTTTTGAAGCGCCAGTTGCATAAGCTGCTATCATCATACCTTCAATCACACCATGTGGATCGCCTTCAAGGATGGATCTGTCCATATATGCGCCAGGATCTCCCTCATCTGCATTGCAAACAACATATTTAGGAGAACCTGTTGCTTTATTTACAAAATTCCATTTCATTCCTGTTGGAAAACCAGCACCACCGCGACCACGAAGATTTGATTTATTTATCAGCTCAATGACATCTTCCGGTTTTTTGTTGTGCAATATATCAAACAAAGCCTCATAGCCACCCAATGCAATGTATTCTTCTATGTTTTCTGGATTCAAAAAACCACAGAATTTAAGAGCTACTTTTACCTGTTTTTTGTAAAATGGAATTTCGTTTGCATTTCTGATTACTTCTCCATCAAGTTTTTGCATCAATCTTTTTACCACTCTACCTTTGATAAAATGCTCTTCGACCAATTCTTCCACATCATCATCAGTTAATTTTTCATAGAAAATTCCATCTGGGTAAACCATGATAACAGGCGCAAAGGAGCAAGGTCCCATACAGCCAGCCTCGATTATCTGGACATCATCAGTCATGTTTTTTGCTTTGAATACCTCGATAAACTTTTCTTTTACTTTACCAGCACCTGCTGAAGTACAACCAGAACCGTAACAAATCAAAAGATCAATATACTTTTGTTTTATCTTACTAATACCATCAGAAATGGCAATGTCATTGTTTTTGACATTTGCTGATTCCATATACTCCTTAACAGGATTTCCATTTATCAGGTGTTCAACAACGATTCTTTTAGCTTTTTCTATGTCCATATTGACATAAGTGATATGTTCTTTGTCCTTTTCAATGACCCAGACGACTGGTTCCAAATCTGAAGCCTCTCCCTCGCCACATTGAGAAACAATCACATCTTGAATTTGTCTCTCTTCTACTTCTTTAATCAAAGATTTCAGGATGTCCTTTGCACCTTTGGCTAGACCAGATTCTCCCATGCCTACTATGATTTTGTATCGAATATCCATGTTTCGTAAATTCATGGCTATCTTTGCTTTATCACGAATTTTCTTTAATTCTTCTAATGTCCTCACTTAGTATTCCTCCAATTTTGTATGACTATGACAATGAAGTCAGCATACCAATTAAGCATTTGCTCTATATTGGGTTATGATCTCTTTTAGTCTATCTTGGGTATCGATCTTACCATAAGATTCTTCATCGACAACAAATATTGGGGCTAGTGAGCAAGCTCCGACACAACGAACAGCGTTAAGGGTGAACACTCCATCGTTTGTCGTTTCGCCTACATTTATTGAAAGCTCGTTTGACAACATGTCCATTAGTTTAGGAGCTCCTTTCACAAAACAAGCAGTTCCCATACAAACATTGATCATATGTTTTCCGCGTGGTTTCATAGAAAAGAAATTGTAAAATGTTACAACTCCAAACACCTGACTGACAGGCACATCCAGCTCATCAGCAACAAAGTGCTGAACCTCTGGTGGTAAATAACCAAATATTTCCTGTGCTTTGTGCAAGACTTCGATTAAAGGATTTGACAATCCTTTCATTTCATCAATAATCTTTTTTAGTTCTTCATATTGGGCTTTAGTGTCATTTCCTACATTGTGACTCATTTTCCCTCCAGTATATATTAAATAAATTTATATCTTTTTTTCATTAAAAAATCAAAAGATTTTAAAAAGGATATTTTGTAAACCTTTTTCTAAAAATTTGGAAAAATAGTTGTAACATCTTTATTTGCAATTAATTAGTAACCCTTTCCATAAAATTTATTGTTTCTGTTCTCCCAGAAGCTATTCTGACCTTAAATATGTGAGTAAAGGCATCTTTGCTTTCAACAGGAATACTTGGATTGATTATTTCCACATTTGAGCTTGAAACTCTTCTGATGACTTCAATTTCTGCTGTTTCGCTTTTATTGTTTGTCAATTTAACTTCAAAGTCTGTTTCTCTCGTTCTACCAGTGGTTTGAGATCGAAGTATGTTTGTTTCTGCAACTATATCAAAAGCAGTCCCTATTCTTAGTTCAACTTCTTGATTCAGAGAGGTATTATTCAGACGAGCCACTCCAACAAATTGCTGCGTATTGTCTCTATCATCGATTTCATAGAAATTTACATTTCCTCTTGGCAAAGGAACACCAAGACCTGCCTGGGTAGAATTCATAAAGTTTATCATCACATCTACACCACTACCTTGAACCGTATAGTTGTATTTCCTTGTATATCGAACAGTTTTTAAGGGATAAAGACTGAGCTGTTTCTCTTGATTGTTGTCAATGTCTGCAGGCTGATCAAGGGTGTAAATTCTAAAATCAGAAAACTCTCTTTCATCAAAAGTGGGTGGTCTGCTAGAATAAGCCATTTCCATCATCATCATATCAGATTGCATTCCGCGAGCCATTTGTTGATGGGTAGCGACATCTCCAGCAATTAATTTTAATGTCACATTTTGGAAATCCTTTCCTGAACGATTGTTGATTGTTACCCAAGAGTTGAGTGTAAAATCATTTTTATTCAAAACTACATTGTAAGTCGCTCTCCATTCAACACCGCTCAAAAGATAAGACAAATCTGCTTCATATCTTCCTGCTCTATCAGCATTTAGTTGCCATCTGAGAGTTGGTTTTGTGTAAAAATCGGCAGGCATGTCTGGCAACATAACATTCGTAACTTTTTGAGAATTGACTATGTTCAATTCGTTTGTAGCCTCATTTTTCAGACCATAATTTCCAAAGTCAAAAAAGATTAGTGTACCTGCATACTGTTCATTTTCAGTTGTGATGCTGATATGTCTATTGATATATCTTTGCATCATTCTTTGAGTATTAGCAAGGTCATACTCAAAATTTTGAGCAAATAACTGAACATTTCTATTTCTCGGAAGAAAGATAACGCTTTCAGTTATGATTGTCGTGGGGATATTCTCAAAAGAGAAGAATTGAGTTCCCCTTTGCAAATCAAGCTCAATGTTTGTTCTAAACAGAGCTTGATTTTGATTGTAAATAGTCAAAAAATCGTTTGCTTGGGCCATCAAAAAAAATAGGCTAAATACAGTTAGCAGTATAGATTTTTTCATGGTTTTTACTCCTTTTTTCTGCTGTTTGCAGATATTTTATCATTTTTATTTATAACTTGCTACTTCTATTAGAAAAGATTTTTCCTGCTGTTATTGAACAACAATCTTCTAATCATTATAACTAAACATAAAAATTTTCCCAAGATTGCTTCGCGCCAGGGTAAAAAGGCTTGTTCGTAGATTTATCCAAAAGTATTTACTCAGATCATCTAGGTTTTACCAAGTTTTTTTCAGCTTTTTCTCAAAGATTTTAGGATTTCCTTTATTTCTTTTAAAACCAGTTCCTTTTAGGTATTTCCTTTGTTTTGGAGTTGGGTTTTTCAAGATAAAAGTTTGAATACCAATATCTTTGAAATAATTGTCATTGTCGTTGTAGATAAACAGACCTATTCTTGTATCCCGATATTCTGGAATTACATAATCGAGCATAATTTCAGCTGTTTCATCAAGATTGACCTTAACGATAAAGATACCAGTCACAATCATGTCTCTAAGAACATAAAAATAGGTATAATCTTCATCATAAGGGCTCATAAATTTCGGAAAATATCTGACAATATCGTTGTAGTAGTAGAGTAGAAATTCGTTTAAGTAAGTAGCATTATTGTCAACCCTTAAAATTCGAAAATGTCCTCTTCTATTGTAATACAATAAAAGATAATACATGTTTACGAGTGCCATAAAGGCATTCAAGAAAAGGAGCGGATAGGCTCTGATAAAAAGGCAATAAAGAACTACAAATATTGCTCCTACCATGTTTATCAGCCTTAATTGAATGATTGATCGCAACATCATAGAATAGGCTACTATAGCAGAGGCTAGATAACCTACGATGACGACGACTAAATTGTTTTCCATAAAAAACCTCCTGTTTTATAATTGTTGAGCATGTTTTATTAAAGAATCACTCTAATAAATCAACATTGCATCTCCATAACTGAAAAATCTATATTTCTCCAAAACAGCCTTTTTGTAAGCATTCATCGTCAATTCATATCCTGCAAAGGCTGCTACAAGCATTAATAGGGTTGATTCTGGTAAATGAAAATTGGTTATCAGAGCATCGATAACATTGATTTCTTTACCAGGATAGATAAAAATATTGGTCCATTTTGAACCACTGTCAAGCTGTGAACCATTGTAAAAGCTTTCTAATGTCCTTGCAGTAGTAGTTCCTACTGCAATAACTTTTTTACCATTTTTTTGGGCTTTATTAATGATATTTGCTGTTTCTTTGGGTATTTGGCAAAGTTCTGAGTGCATTTTATGGTCTATTATTTTGTCACTTTCAACTGGTTTGAAAGTGCCAAGACCAACATGTAAGACGACTTCAGTAATTATCACCCCTTTTTCTCTAATTTTTTTTAATAGTTCCTCTGTAAAATGAAGCCCAGCTGTGGGAGCAGCTACAGAGCCTTTGTGGCTTGCATAAACAGTTTGATATGCATTTTTATCAAATTCTTCATCTTTGCGATTGATATATGGTGGCAAGGGAATATGTCCTATTTTTTCTAAAATGTTTAAGAATGATGTTTTTTGAGGGTTCTGCGGGGTGTTTAATGTGAGGGGCGAAGTAAATCTAATCAATCGCATTCCATCCTCATCTAGGGAAAGGATTTCAGCCATGATTTCTATCTCATCTTCCTTTTCATCTGATTCAGGTTTCAAAATTCTTAGTATATTCCCATTTTTTAATCTTTTACCCGGCTTGACCATGCAAATCCAATCTGTCTCATTTTTTTGATAAACAAGCAAAATTTCAATCTTGCTACCCGTGTCTTTTTTTGCATAAATCCTTGCCGGAATTACCTTTGTTGTATTTAACACAATGACATCATCTGGATTTAAGTAATCAATAATATCAGTAAAAATTTTATGTTCTATTGTTTGTGATTTTCTGTTTAGGAGCATCAAACGAGAGGAACTCCTTTCTTTTAAGGGAAATTGAGCTATAAGATCTTTAGGAAGATTGTAGAAATATGATTTTTTTTCGAGGATTGAATTATTAGCTTTAGTGCTATTGATTTTGGTGTTGTTATCAAAGGTAGCGATACCTTTATCAAGTAAATTTATCATAGAGATTGTATCGCTTTTAAAGTAGCTCGAAAATGGCCAAAAATGACTTTACTCTGCAATAGGACTGGAATTTTTCTATCATCATTGGTAATCCAGACATGAATATCTCCGGTTTGCTGGAAAATAGCTTCACCTTCGAGGGCAGGCTCTATTACAAGACATTCGACGCGTCCGAGTATAGTGTTTATAGTTTCTTTTCTCAGGACATGAACAAGGGCATTGTAATTTCGTCCATCGACAGTTACATGCATTTCTACTGTTTGCCCGGGGACTAAGTCCATCGTTCTGACTTTTACAAAGGCAGACAAAAGATCATAAGTGACAGTGGGAATTTCCATTTGTCTTTCGTCCCATTCACCTCTACCAAAGCTAAAACTTGAATATATTGAGAGGTTTAAATCAAAATAATTTTGATGAATTCGGTGTTGTCTGTATCTGCCTTCATTGAGCCTTTTAGTAAAGACATAAGACCTAAAATCGTCATAATGGGCTATAGATTCAATATAGTCCCTCACACGAAATACTCTGTCAAAAAAGGAGTTAGTCTCCGCAGTGGTAAATATTCGCCAGACATTATCACCTTGATACTGAGACTTTTGCAGGTTTAAAGTAGCCTCACCTGCGTTAATCATACCATATCTGATGTCAAATACAAGCCTCTCACCATCAACTAGTGCTGCCTCATTTCTGCCTTGTAATAAAGAAATAAAAACGACTAATAAAGCCATAAATATCCATTTTTTGCAAGGGTTTGGTTTTATTATAAGCGATTCTTTTCTTTTTTCTTTCCGAGATAAATAATTTTGTTTCATAAAGCACCTCCAGTTACAAATATTTCTTCACCTGTGATATGAGTATTATCAAGGGAAGTTAAAAAACATATCAAAGAACAAATCTCATTTATGCTTGCTATCTTTTTTAAACTCGTAAATGCCTTTTGAGTTTCAAAATATTCTTCTCGAAATCGAATATAGTCTTTTAAAAAGTAAGAATTATCTGTTTCTACAGGTCCCGGAGAAATAGTATTAATCAAAATATTTGCTTTACCGACTTCCATTGCCACAGAACGAGTTAAATTTGCCATTGCTGCTTTTGTGGCAGAGTAAATAGAACCGTTTTTTAATCCAATGCGTGAAACATTTGAACCAAGTAAGACTATATTTGTCTGAAAGTTACAATTTTGTGATTCATGAAGCCTGTTCTGTAATAATCCTTTCAAAAAATGCACTACACCCAGCAGATTTACCTCAATGATTTCTTGAGTAATCTCAAGGCTTGTATCAACAAGTGGTTTATGGTCATAGCTCCTTATAGCAGGTAAAAATACTGCAGCTAAATTCATGATTTCTTTTTTTATAAAAACATCATTAATTTTTTCTTTAAAATCATTAAAATTTTTTATATCTGACTGATATGATAATACTTTAGAATTTGAGATTAAATCTCCTATTCTTTCCGTTTTGTTATGGTAAAACAAAATGAGATTTTGGACTTCTGGAAAGATCTTTTTAGCAAGCTCCGAGCCAATACTCGAATTTGCTCCATAAATCATGTATGTGTCAGGTTGTTTCATCATTTATATACTCATCTAAAATCTTGTTTGCAAGGAAAAACTTGTCGCCCTGATATTGAATACTACTATCTTCGTTTTGATTTTTTTTGATGATGAAGATTTCTGAATCCGTTTTGCCTGCCATTTTTAAATCATTGGCTACTATCATATTCAAGTTTTTATTTTCCAACTTCTGATGAGCATTTTTTAAGATATTTTCACTTTCGGCTGCAAATCCTATTAAATATTGTTTGTCTTTTTTTTCTCCCATTTCTTTTAATATATCTATTGTTCTAACAAGTTCGATTGTAAGATTTTCAGATTTTTTTATTTTTACTGGCGAAGGGTTTTGAGGTGTAAAATCAGCCACAGCGGCACAGGAAATCACACAATCAAAATCAGGAAATAATCTCAACACTTGGTCATGCATTTCTTTGGCAGACAATGCTTGAATACTTTTTACATAATAAGGCAGTTTTTCTGCAACTGAGCTATAAATCAGTGTTACCTGCCCACCACGGAGATATGCTGCTCTAGCAAGCGCAAATCCCATTTTTCCGCTTGATATATTGGTGATATACCTCATTGGGTCGATTTTTTCTATAGAAGCTCCAGCAGTAACGAGAAAAGATTTTCCCTTTAGATCAGCTTGGTGATGTAAATATACCTTGAGAGCATAAATTATCTCATCTATTGCGGGCATCCGACCTTTTCCCTCATATCCACAAGCCAATCTACCAATTTCTGGTTCAAGAAACATAAAATCAAAACTTTTTAATTTATTGATATTTTCTTGTAGAATAGGATTTTCATACATATTTACATTCATAGCTGGGACAATCAATTTGGGGCAACTAGAAGCCATTACTGTCGTTGTTATCAGATCATCTGCTATTCCGTTCGCTATTTTACCAATGATATTTGCAGTGGCAGGGACAATAACTATAATATCTGCCCAGTCTGCAAGTGAGATATGCTCAATATTCGCTTCATGATTGAATAATTTATATGAAACAGTATTCTTTGTAATTGATTGAAAGGTCAAAGGTGTGACAAACTCCATTGCAGATTTTGTCATGATTGTCTTGATAATAGCACCTTCTTTGACCATTTGGCTAGCTAACTCGACACATTTATAAACAGCTATTCCACCACATAAACAGAATAATATCTTTTTGTTATCTAACATATTTTATCTCTCTTTGACCAATTTTTATGTTAGGTTATTTTTGTCAATCTCTTTGTTTATATCGGATATTAATTATGACAATACCCCCCCTTTTCACAAAGAGGGGGTAAATTTCCTGTGTAAATATTTCTATTCAATACTCGCCTGAGCAGCTGCCAATCTTGCTATTGGAACTCTAAAAGGTGAGCAACTCACATAGTTCAAGCCTACTTTATGGCAGAATTTAACAGATTCGGGGTCACCACCGTGTTCACCACAGATGCCAACTTTTAAATCTGGTCTTGTTTTTCTACCTCTTGTTGCGGCTGTTTGCACAAGCTCGCCAACACCTTCTTGGTCGATTGTTACAAACGGGTCATTTTTCAGGATATTTTTGGTGATATATTCTGGTAAAAATACGCCAGCATCATCTCTTGAATAACCAAAAGTCATCTGGGTTAGATCATTTGTCCCAAAAGAGAAAAACTCAGCCTTGCTGGCTATTTTATCTGCTACAAGACAGGCTCTTGGGATTTCTATCATAGTTCCAACTAGATAATTTATTTTATCGCCTCTTTCGGCAAAAATTTTATCAGCAGTTTGTCTGATGATGTGTTCTTGATTCTCAAATTCTGCCAGAGTTCCTATCAGAGGAATCATGATTTCTGGAACCGCTACGACATTTTTCTTTTTGAGGTTCAATGCAGCTTCGATGATAGCTCTGGTCTGCATTTCGGTTATTTCTGGATAGGTGATACCCAATCTACATCCTCTATGACCAAGCATTGGGTTGAATTCATGCAAAGCTGAAACTCTTTGTTTGACCTTTTCTAAAGATATACCAAGCTCATCGGCAATCTCTTTTTGTTGTTTTTCTTCATGAGGAACAAATTCATGAAGTGGTGGATCAAGCAAACGAACTGTCACCGGTAATCCATTCATAGCCTCAAATATACCTTCAAAATCCTCGCGCTGATAGGGCAAAATCTTTTCAAGAGCTTTTTTTCTACCTTCGAGATTTTCTGCTAGTATCATCTCACGCATTGCTTTGATTCGTTCCCCTTCAAAGAACATATGTTCTGTTCTCGTCAAGCCGATACCTTTTGCCCCAAAACTCCTTGCAAGAGCTGAATCTTTTGGTGTGTCTGCGTTGGTTCTGACATGCATTTTGGTATGTTTTTCACATAAAGCCATCAATGCAGCAAAATCGCCAGATACATCTGGAATTTTTGATACTACTTGTCCTTCATAAACTTCACCACGGGAACCATTCAATGATATAAAATCACCTTCTTTGTATACCTTTCCTTCTATGGTCATGGTTCGTTCTTTGTAGTTTATTTGAATGCTACCAGCACCAGAAACACAGCATTTACCCATTCCACGAGCCACTACAGCTGCATGAGAAGTCATTCCTCCGCGTGCTGTCAATATCCCTTCTGAGGCATCCATACCCGCCAAGTCCTCAGGAGAGGTCTCGATACGACACAATATCACCTTTTTCTTTTCATTAACCCATTTTTGAGCTTCATCTGCAAAGAAAACTATCTGACCTGATGCAGCTCCGGGTGACGCTGGAAGTCCTTTAGCTATCACTTTGGCACTTGCTAAAGCTTCGGGTGTAAAGACTGGATGTAACAATTCATCGAGTTTATGAGGTGGCACACTGAGAAGAGCTGTTTTTTCATCTATCATACCTTCTTTGAGCATTTCCATTGCAATTCGAACTGCAGAAGCTCCTGTTCTTTTGCCAGAACGGGTTTGCAATATCCATAGCTTATGGTTTTCTATTGTAAATTCAAGGTCTTGCATATCTTTATAATGGGTTTCCAGCTTTTTTTGTATGTCGTAAAGTTGTTGATATACATTAGGCATTACCTCTTCTAAGGATGGATATTCTGATTTTCTTTTTGCTTCGTCTACATTTTGGAGTTTTGCCCATCTTTTTGAGCCTTCCAGAGTGATTTCTTGAGGAGTTCTGATACCTGCAACGACATCTTCACCTTGAGCATTGAGTAAAAATTCTCCATTGAAGATGTTTTCGCCTGTTGCTGAATCTCTTGTAAATGCCACTCCTGTTCCGCTAGTCTCGCCCATATTTCCAAAAACCATTGCTTGAACATTTACGGCAGTTCCCCATTCATCCGAAAATCCGTGCATTTTGCGATAATAGGTAGCCCTATCGTTCATCCAGCTATCAAAAACTGCATAAACTGAACCCCACAACTGCTCCCATGGGCAGGTAGGGAAATCTTTATTCAATACTTCTTTGACTTTTGCTTTGAATCGTCTGACCATTTCTTTTAAATCTTCTGCACATAATTCGGTATCTTGCTTTACACCTTTTTCTATTTTCATCTGGTCGATTATTTCTTCAAAGGGGTCATGATCTTCTTTAGATTTTGGCTTCATTCCTAAAACTACATCACCATACATCTGAACAAAACGACGATAACTGTCCCATGCAAACCGTTCATTTCCAGATTTTTTTGCCAATGCCTCGACTGTTTTGTCATTTAAACCAAGATTTAGAACTGTATCCATCATCCCCGGCATAGAAACCCGTGAACCAGACCTCACTGACAGCAAAAGAGGGTTGTCTAAATCATCAAATTTTTTGTCCATACATTCTTCAAGAAATGCCACTGCTTTTTTTACTTCTGGTTCGAGGATTACGCGAACCTTTTCTTTGCCTAAACTATTGTATTCAGGGCTTACTTCTGTTGTGATGGTAAATCCAGCAGGCACTGGCACGCCTATCAAGACCATTTCACATAAATTTGCACCTTTTCCACCCAGTAAATTTTTCATGCTGGCATCGCCTTCTGCTTTGCCATTGCCAAATAAATATACACGTTTTTTGTCACTCATAAACTGCTCCTATATTAAAATTTTCATGGAAATTTTGATTTTCTTGGTTATTTTTTATTCCATAACGGATCAAGATATCTGTTACCTATTTCTTTGCCACCAAACCACAGTTCTTATGAAATATTAAATTTATCGACTTTTCGGACTGCGGTCATTTACTATCCCTCTCCAAAGAACAAAATCCAATAGAAGTGACAAAAAAATATTTTTGCTATTTTTGTCAAAACATATTTTATTATTCAATTTACTCAGCATTTATTAGATATTTTCCGAAAAGTTAAATTTTTTTTTCGATTTTTTATCCCGTAGGAGCCCTCTCCGAAAAGTCAAATTTAATTAATTGTTAACATACTATGCTCATGCCAAAGGTATGTGAAGCTAGGTAGAAAATGATGTAAAAACACAAAACCGCATCCCGTAGGGATGCAACCAATCAACGGAGGCCTCTCCGAAAAGTATATTAATAAAATTTTACCTTACACATGCCTTTAGGTATGTGAAGCTCGGTAGAAAATGATGTATAACCACAAAACCGCATCCCGTAGGGATGCAACCAAGCTATTGGCACATTTTGTAGCATCCCTACAAGATGCAACATGGTGCATATATTCCTTTCTACAGAGCTAATATCTCTAGGCAAACGACTTTTCGGAGTGGACTCCTAGCGGAAAATGAAATGTGTTGTGGTAGCATTATTTCTACAAAGCCTGATTTCCTAGCGGAAAATTTAATATAGTCTTGGTGTCATACTTTCTACAAAGCCTGAATCTCTATCGAGATAATCATAGATTGTTATTATTACTAAATTATTCCGTAGGAATTCAGGCTTTGTAGAAAATCTGCACCTCTGACCCCATTTTCTTTTCCGCTAGGAAATTAGCCAAAAAAATGGTATTCCCCCTAATTTCCATTTATTCTATCTCATTAAAAATGTATCTTGGGTCATATTCAATCTCATATCTTTCCAATAATTGCTTGTATTCCTCTGTCATAGTCTTTTTATTGTGATGCTTTTCTTGGCTATTGATATAATTTATGACCTCTTGAAAATTTGACCTGCTACATGAAAAAGCTCCATATCCCTCCTGCCATGAAAATCTACCATGAGCTAAACGATTTTCGTTTATCCATAAAGAGCTTTTTTGTTTTATTCTCTGGACAATAGAGGAAATAGATTGTGAAGGTTTGATACCAATAAACAGGTGTAAATGATTTGACATACCACCTATACAAATCATCTTGTGTCCCTCATTTTGAACGATTGCGATGATGTATTTGTAAAGCCTGTCTTTCCATTCATCCTTTATCAAGGACATTCTATTTTGAACTGCAAAAACGATGTGAATATAAAGCTGTGTGTAGGTATTGCTCATGTTTTTATCTCCTTTTTCATTATTTATTTTAAAACAGGTCGTCATTATCCTACAAAGCCTGATTTCCTAGCGGAAAAATAATCTGGTCGGGACATCGAATTTCTACAAAGCCTGAATCTCTATCGAGATAATCATAGATTGTTATCATCATAAAAAAATCCAAATGAAAATCTCTCACCGTAGCAGAAATCTCCGATTTCACATATTCCGTAGAAATTCATGATTGAAAATCTCTCACCATAGCAGAAATCTCCGATTTCACACATTCCGTAGAAACTCATGATTGAAAATCTCTCACCGTAGCAGAAATCTCCGATTTCACACATTCCGTAGAAATTCATGATTGAAAATCTCTCACCATAGCAGAAATCTCCGATTTCACATATTCCGTAGGAATTCATGATTGAAAATCTCTCACCGTAGCAGAAATCTCCGATTTCACATATTCCGTAGAAATTCATGATTGAAAATCTCTCACCGTAGCAGAAATCTCCGATTTCACATATTCCGTAGAAATTCATGATTGAAAATCTCTCACCGTAGCAGAAATCTCCGATTTCACATATTCCGTAGAAATTCAT
>WRLO01000067.1 GCA_009777575.1 Candidatus Cloacimonadota bacterium | reverse complement strand
TCAAGTGGAAACTACAATACCTTGAATATTTCTAACTCGAAGTTTTTTAGTAAAGGTCAGGATATTGTCGTAGAGAGTATCATTCCATATCATCTTTATTTAGAGAGGAATATTTTTAGTTCATCTGAATTATTAGGCTCTACTACTCCAAATACAAGAATTTCACTCATAGATTCACCAAATATTGCAGGTAGCACTGTCAGGCTTATTAACAATACAGAAATAAGAGGTGAACAGGATGTCCACGCTACCAGATTCATAGAGCATAATGTCGACTTGCTAGCAAAAAACAATCTTTTCACAGGTGCGATTTACTCAGATAGACCGAGTGCTACAAACGAGATTTATTATAGCTGGTTTGTCAATCCAAATCAGCAAAATTTCCCACCTAATGCTATCACAGACTATATCTATTATGGTAACCCTGAAATTGATAATGAGACCTTTCAGCCTCTCTGGACTGAGACTGCCAAATCTGGTCTCATAGATGCAGGCGATCCTGACACTAATGGCAATAGTATACCTTGGTGGGAAGACATAGAGGACCAAGACCGTGATGGATCGAGGCTGGATATCGGAGCAGTCCCTACTATACCTCACGGCTATATCCAGCATAGTTTTATGCCTTTGAAATTATCAGTAATTAGTTATCACGAAGGTTATAACTGGGTATCATTTCCCTATATGGATAAAATGTTCCTAGGCGATATCAATGGTAGATCTGCTGATGAGTTGCACTATAATTTGCATGAATATAATGACAATGAATTATTAAATCCCGACCCAGATAGAATTTTAGACTTGATTGAGTGGAGGTATAATGGTAATGATGGACCTGTTTATTATATTCACCCTTATGGATTTTTTAACGCTGACCACATCCTTGACAGTCGACATGGTTACAAAGTCAAGATGCTACCTGGTACAAAGCGTGATGTTATCGTTAGTGGTTTTTTAGCTGGTCAACCTGGTAATCCTGAAACAATGATGACCATTTTACCGAATCTTCATGGAGATCATACAGAAATCTGGGTAGGTTATTTCAAAGAACAAAGTGAGTGCCCTTTTTACGCTCTTCAAGATATTGAGCCATGGCTTATCAGTATCAAAACACAGAGATGGACAATAAGTAGATTAACAAATAGCCAACCATGGTTAACATCCATAGCTAATCATCTTTTAAATTTTGGAGAAGCTGTTTCTTTAAAATTTGTTGATAAAGTGGAGAGATCTTTTACCTGGAAAATCAGTAAATATGCTAAAACTGAAAGATATGTCCATCCGATGTCAACATATTTTGAATATGAGGAACTGATAGACTATATCCCAATATATATTTACTTACCAGATGAAATTGCAGTCGCAGGTATAGGCGAAATAGCAATGTCGGTAAATGGTAAGATAGTAGGTGCAGAGCCTATAATGGGTGAAATAATCCAAATCAATGGATATATCATGGACATGGATCTTGAAAATGCAGAGGTAGAGTTTCTATATCATGAATATGGTTCGAGGTCAGAGCCAAGGACTATCCGAAATAAATATTTAGTTCTCAATCAAGCTGAAAATGTATTTCAAAATGGGACACTTGATTTAAACAATGGTAGTTTTTTTCATGTAGTTTCTTTTAAAGAAGGCGATGTCCATGTCCCAGAAATACCTGAAAGGACTTTTTTAGAGGGTAATTTTCCAAATCCTTTTAACCCTTTTACGACTCTCAGATACCACCTTTCACAACAGGAAAATGTGAATCTACGCATTTACAATATTCGTGGACAGCTAGTTAAGACACTGGTGAATGAAATCCAAGAGGCAGGGGTCTATTCTGTGGTCTGGGAGGGGGATAATGCGCGTGGCAATAGTGTGGCATCAGGGGTTTATTTTTATAGGTTTGAGACGAGTGTGGGGGTGGAGGTGCAGAGGATGATGCTGCTTAAGTAATGGATAATGGAAAATGGAGAATGGAGAATGAGGGATTTAACACAGATTTTTTAGCACAGAGTTTCCAAGAGAATACACAGAGAATATAGCAGTAGGGAACGAATTTATGACCGCAGTTCGAAAAGTCGAATTCCGTGAATATTTGTCATTCTGAACGAAGTTTTGTCATTCTGAACGAAGTGAAGAATCTCTGTCATGTTGAGGAGTCCTGAGGAACGAAGGAACTATCTAAACAAATAACAGATGAAATTCTTCACTCAGTTCAGAATGACAGAATTGATGCTTTGTGATATGGAAAATGGACCTTTCGGAAAGGGATCATAAATCAGTTCTCTACTGAAACGACGAAAATATTGTTCGGAAAGGATAAATGAATGCAGTCAGAAAACCCCAATTTTGTCTTTTTAATTTATTTTTATAAGGTCATTTTTGTAGTGGCGTATTGCTTATGCCTTCTATACCGCTTGTATTCGCACCAAATATAAGGCGTAAGCAATACGCCACTACAAAAATGGGTTCTCGGACTGCGTTCATAAATACGTTCCCTACAAAAAGGAGATTTTTTATATGAAAAACACTATTTTTTTACTACTCATACTTTTCTGCATGACAGCTATTTACCCGCAGCTTATAGAGGTTTGCCTCTCTGGTGATAAGCAATTCACCGACTTACAAGAAGCACTTGATTTTGCTACAAATAACTCCACCATCAGAGTCTATCCAGGGACATATATAGGTCCCTTTACTATGAATAGAAATATAAACCTCACCCTCGAAAGTCTTTATGCTACAGAAGCTGACTCTACCTATGTCCATAATACCAAACTCACAGCTCCGTATCCAGAATGGATATTATCTTTTTATCCTTCAAACCCAAGTCCTCGTACAATCACAGTAAATGGTTTTTCTATCAGCAATGACTTAGGGAATACTTTTCATGGTGTTCCTGATGATTATTGCATTGGGCTACGAATAAGAAATATTCATGCAAACATAAAAAACAATATTTTTGCTAATCATTTTGCCGGCACAGGGTCGGTTGTTAATGTTGCAGGATCTCCTAATGCCCCAAGAACTGTATATTTTGAAAATAATCAAATATACGATAATGTTTCTTGGATAGATGGAGCAGGACTTCGGATTACTGAAGGTATTAATGCTTTCTTTTCAGAAGAAAATAGAAATAGTATTTACAACAATATATGTCCTATTGGAAAAGATATATTTATTCATAGCCTTCATAATGATCTTATTATCTATCTCGATAAAGGAAGTAGAATTATCACTGAACCTGATGGGAACTATGTTTGGCATAATAAAGCAATGTATGATCCTTATGTAACAATCGATATCCTACAAGAAACTTTACCACCTTTTATAAATCATGATATTTTTGTAGCTCCATGGGGAAATGATAATAATAGCGGTTTGAATCCAGCAGAGCCTTTGCGGTCATTGTATCTAGCTTCTACAATCATTGCCTCAGATTCACTTAATCCCAAAGCTATTCGATTGGCACCCGGTATCTATACTCCTCTGGAAGGTGAGATGCCCACATTTTTTTTACCAGACTGGACAAAACTTATTGGAGCAGGAATAGATGATACTATATTTGAAAATTATCATGGTTACCTTGTTATGTACCAAGCGCCAAGAGCAGATATTGTGATCAGAGATTTTTCTATAATTAATAATTACAATCCATATAGTATTATTTATGGAGAAGCTCGAAAAGCAATTATTGAGAACATCAAAATAATTAATTATAATGGAACATCTGCTATATTACAAGTTTGCTCTACAACATTAAATATCCTTCCTGGTAGAAATAATAGTAATTTACATGTAAAAAATGTTATTATTAAAAATTCAGACAGTCGTACTATTTTTACTTCACTTATAAACAGTGTGAATCTTGAAAATGTTTTGATAGATAATATGCAGGGAAATAGTTGGATAGAATTATGGATCTCTTCAAACCCAAATATAATTGTAAATAATGTTTCATTTACTAACAGCTCTAGCACATATAGTTCACATATTTTCCGTTCCCAACATAACTCAAACAGAGTTCCAAATTTTGAAGGTTCAGCTATTTTTAATAATGTTTTGATAGCGAATAACCATGCTTATGATATCACGGGATGGAATAATAGTGGCACAGTAAATATCTACAGATTTTTTGGTGAAACTGTATTGAATAACTGGACAATAGCCAATAATAAGGGACCTGGTAATGTCGCTGCCCTTTTATTAGGTGGGACAGACTCAACAATAAATAACATGATACTTTATAATCCAGAGCTAACCAACGAACTACATATTGCCAGTATAGACCATACAAATCAAGTTTCTATCAATAATTCTTTGATTTATGGCAATAGAATATCAGTCCAGGGTGATCAGCCTGCTCCTATCTTAAACAATGTGGTATTTGATAGTCCAGCTTTTTTAGGTCATGTCGACAGTAATTTGACTCCTGATATGTGGGAATATTATTATCTAAGTAGCTCTTCACCTGCTATTGATGCGGGGATTGATGTGTCTGAAATGATGGACTTGGACATCGACCTGGCTGGCAATCCGAGAGTCTATGGAAGTGCTATTGATATGGGAGTCTTTGAGTTTCAAGGGGTTAAAGCAGATTTTACGGCAGAACCTTTGTCTGGTCATGCACCTCTGACAGTGCAGTTTACTGATCTGTCAACTGGTGGTGCTTATGCATGGGAATGGGAGTTTGTTAAAAATGGAGAATGGAGAATGGAAAATGAAAGAAATCCTCTTATAGTATTTGATGAAGAGGGTGTATATACTGTAACACTGACTATCAACGATGGAGCAGATAGTATCACAAAAGAAGATTTTATCACGGTGTTTCCGAGAGAGATAAATGTGGATTTTATGGCAGAGCCTAGAGAGGGCTATGCACCTTTGGAAGTGAAGTTTACATGTCTGTCGGAGGTAGTAATGGAGAATGGGGAATGGAGAATGGAGAATGGTTTTCCCCCCCCTACCCCCCCCATAAATGTGGGGGGAGTTCCCAATGATATCCGTGTCATCCATACTTGGGAATGGGACTTTGATGGTGATGGTATTATCGACTCTACAGAACAAAATCCTGTTTTTGTCTATGCAGAAGAGGGGACTTATTCTGTGAAGCTGACGATAACAGTGGGGTCGATATTTGATTCCAACCCTTCCCCCCCCATATCCGAGATTGCTTCAGGTAGATTGCTTCGGGGGGAAAATTCAAGCGGGAAACCTCGCAATGACGATGGGGGCAGCCTTACAATGACGACAGGAGGGGCAAACGAGGGTAGTAAATATACTATAACCAAACCTGATTTCATAGTTGTAGGACCCGTATCTGTAAATAATGAAACTATATTGCCTTTTGCGGGACACAATCTTCAAAATTATCCTAATCCCGTGAATATGTCTATAAATCCGAATGTCTTGATATCTTTTGATTTGCCTGTTGTATCATCTTTTAACCACCACAGCTCCGAGATTGTTTCAGATAGATTGCTTCGGGAGGAAAATTCAAGTGGGAAACCTCGCAATGACGATGGGGGTAGCCTCGCAACGACGATGAGGGAGGCAAATGACCCCATCATAGAAATCTATAATATACGGGGTCAAAAAATCAGAACAATGCGGACAGGGATAAGCTTTTATGATCTTGCTGTCATAGCTGGACTTGCACAGGAAAATCTGAATTTGATACCGACGAGGAATTATAGTGTCATCTGGGATTTATGCGATGAAAATAGAAGACAGGTCAGTTCTGGAGTTTATTTTTATAGAGCAGTAGTAGATGGAGAGGTGATAGGGACAAATAGGATGGTGGTGGTGAGGTAATGGAGAATGGAAAATGAAAAATAGCTAATATCGCTCAAAAAAAAACTATTTGACATTTAATCGGACAAAATTTATTTGACTTCATTACATTTTTTAAGGATAAAATTATGAATATTGTTTTATTAAAAGGTGGTTTTTCACCTGAGAGGGATATTTCTCTAAAAAGCGGTGTGTCAATTGAAAAAGCTATAACAGCTTTAAATCATAATCTTTCTGTCATTGATACCGCTGAATTTTTAGTTATTGAAGACTTGATTGTTACCATCAGGATACTAAATCCAGATTTAGTATTCATAGGTTTACATGGCGCAGAAGGTGAGGATGGAACAATCCAGGCGATCATAAAAATGATGAATTTTAAGTATACAGGGTCAAATCATCAGGGTAGCGCTGTAGCCATGGACAAATATTTATCTGCATACATAGCAAAGGTAAATAATGTCCGAGTACCTAAACAAAAAGTTATCAATGAACTACCAAAAGATTTAAACGAATATATTGAATTTTTACAATTTCCAATGATAGTGAAACCGAATAGCTCTGGTTCATCAGTAGGGGTTCATATAGTTCACAATGAAGAAGACCTTGTGACAGCGATACGGGATTCACTCACTTTAGATAACTACATTTTATTACAACAATATATTCATGGAAAAGAGCTTACTGTGAGCATTCTCGGCAATGATGTACTCCCCGTAGTTGAGATAAAACCGATGACAGGTTTTTATACTTATGAAAACAAATATACAGCCGGAAAAACGATGTATATCTGTCCAGCAGAATTGTCAGAAAAACAAACGGAAGAGATAAAAAAATACGCTGTGAGCATTTTTCAAACCGCAGGCTGTGATGTATATGGAAGAGTAGACTTTATTTTTGATGGAGAAAATTTCTATTTTCTTGAAATCAATACCTTGCCGGGTATGCGTGAAGAAAGTCTACTTCCAATAGCAGCAAAGAATTTTGGACTTAGTTATAATCAATTAATAGAGCGTATAATAAGATTATCGATGAGCCGACAAATATGACCGCAGCCGAGAACCCATTTTTGTAGTGGCGTATTGCTTACGCCTTATTACTCAGCAATAGGTAAACAAAAAGGATTATCCGGATTGTAGATATTGTCAAAAAAACCAAAGTATGGAATGTCGTTTTCTATACAAGTTATTCGATAATTCAATTCCTCATTAGTTTCCAGAGAGCCATTATTAGCTTCGAGATGTTGAAAAATATTAATTAAATATTCCATCTCGACAACTTTAATAAACAATTCGAGTTTTGTTAGCCAATAATTACTCAAAGTGTGTTCAGTTGAATATCCACCCATTATTTTTTCGAACCATTCATCCATTTTAGCTTTTCTTCTTTCAATAGTTGTTTCATATTGAGCAAATTTCATGCCTCTAGTCCATGCATTAGCTAATTCATACATAAACCAGCAATAAGCGGAATCATCGAAATCAAAGAGTATAAGATTTCCATTGTCATTATTCACCAAAAAATTTCCATCATGAAAATCAGCATGAATAAGACCAAAGCACTTAGCGTCTCGTGGTAACCTTTTGGTTTCGTTGATTAATTTATTAAATTTATTTTCAATATTATCCTGATTTTTAGGTAAATATTTCGGAAGCAGTTCTGTTTCTACGCTTTTGAGCAATTCATGCCTCATAGTCATTCTATTTTGCGGACTATAATGCCCTGTCAGTTTGTGTATCAAACCTATAGTTTTCCCAAAATTATGATAATATTCATCAATAGGGACACCTTTTCTGTATTGATAATTTTTTTCAGGCATACTAAAACCTTTTGCTTTAGAAAATAGCATACCATAAACAATCAAATCATCCATTTTTAAGGTTTCCACAAAAGTCCCATTCTTGGATTTTATTGGATATGCTACTGGAACCTTATTTACGCGAAGATAGTCGATAAAATGAGCTTCAGCCTGCAATTGCTGGATAGTTCTGTCTTTTCTAAAAGTGAATCGTAAAACATATTCTTTATCTTTTTTTTGGATAAAATAAATAACATTTTTACATTCTTCATATTGTGGATAAAGTGTTATTTCGCATTCGTCTAAATTCCATTTTGTAAGAAAGTCTACTATTATCACTTCGAGCAGATGTTCTACTACTAAACTACCAGTGATAACTTGATTACTTGATGCCTCGATGGTGGCAGTGTTTTCCAGATTTTCACTCATAAAATCCTCCTCTTTTTTTAATTAATTAACAAAACTATGAGTTGTGAATTTCAAATTGAGGCACAGGCAATCCAATGCCATTTTTAATAAACTCTTCTCTGACTTGTTCAGTGATATCAAAAAAAACTGTCCAATAATCAGGGGTATTTGACCATGCTCTGACAGTAAAATCTAAAGAGCTATGGGTAATATTGGAAACACGGATAAAAGGGACTGGTTCTTTCAAAATAAGCTCATGTTTATCGAGTTGAGATTGTATTATATTCTTTATCTGTTGAACATCACTTTTGGGAGCAACACTAAAAAGAAAGTCAACTCTGCGAAGTGGCTCTGAAGTGATATTTGTGATAGTGTTGTTCATGATTTGAGAATTTGGGATAATGATTTTACGATTATCAAAAGTTTTCATTTCGGTGCTGAACATATTTATACAATTAATTATCCCAAGATTTTCGTTTACATCAACCACATCGCCAACTTTAAAAGGTCGGAAGAGAATAATTAAAAAACCAGCAGCAAAATTTGCTAAAGAACCTTGTAAAGCGAGACCAATTGCTAACCCAGCAGCTCCTAAAACGGCAATAAACGATGTAGTCTGCACTCCAAGCTGCGATAAAGCGGCAATAATCAAAGTTATCCACAAGGTAGCATTTAATAATGAAATAACAAATGTTGAAATAGCTACATCAACTTCCTTACGCTCAAAAATTCTTTTTATAAACCATTTTACATACTTGATGATAAACTTGCCAACAAGTAATATAGCAATAGCTACGATGAGTTTCAACCCAAAATCTGAGATAATCTCGTAGAAAGAACTTAAAAAATTTTCCATCTCCACCTCAAAATGTTTTTAAAGTTCAAAAAAAAAAAGGCAGTGAAAAAGTCAAGGATTTTTTTAATAACAGGGTTTGAGACAAGTTTTGAACTAAAAAAAATAAAATCAAGGATGACCAACACAAAAAAAAGTATATTAATTACTCTTTTTAGTTAAGTCATCCTTAACAAACATCAATATCCTTCTCGAGTATATGATGAAAATCAAAAAATTCAAATTCTTATTTCAGTAATAACATCCTTTTTACATCTGAAAAATCATCTGTAATCATGCGATAAAGATACATACCGCTGCCAACAGCATTACCAAAATCATCTGTTCCATTCCAAAGAATTTGATGTGAACCTCTCTCTTTGAAATCATTTACCAACATCTTAATTCTTTGTCCTCTGATATTGAAAATCTCGATAGTTACATTGCCAGAATCTTCCATTGTGAAAGATATCGTCGTCTCGGGGTTGAAAGGATTGGGAATATTTCTTCCTAACTGATTTACATAAATATCTGCTATAGGGTCAAGTTCTAAGACATAGAGATTTAGAATTAAAGGTTCAGATTCCCCAAGATCATAAACTGCTATGACCTGGTATGTTATATCGATAATCTCAAACAATGAAATCAAATTATCTGTATAAAACTCGTCTTCTATAGGTTCGTCATTTAGTTTGAAATCATCTCTATAGACATCATATCCTCTCAATACTGCGTATTGTTCTGGTTCAGGAGCTTGCCATAACAAATTGACTATACCATCTTTATAATCAGCTGATAATTCTTTAATAGGGTTTAATTTAGGAACTATCACATCCAAAGAAACTGGCTCTGACTCACCTTCTTCATATATACTCGTCACACTATAAACATACTTTTCATCTCTATCAAGACCTTCATCTGTGTAAGACAAGGTTGTTATTGTTTCTTGGGTCAAAAGAAAATCGTCACGATAGACTTTATAACCTAAAAAGGTTGGGAGTTGAGTTATCTCGTTGTTAGTTCGATTTAGATTGCTAAAATAATTGTGGATAGATGAAATATCGTTTTGCCTTTCTGGAGCTTCCCAAGTCAGTATCACAGTATCAATACTTACTACAGCATTAAGGTTTTTTGGAGGGAATAAAGGTTCTATCTCCAATAACTCCATATCATCCCAAGACCTTGCAGTGATATAATATCCATCGTTATTAGCAGATATTAAACCTGTTAAATGCAAATAGACATTCGGTATAGTATCACCGATATAATCTGCTGAATGAAATTGGGTTCTGAAATTATATGAGCCGGTAATATCACTCAATTCATAATTTCGACTCGTCAAAAACTCTCCCGAAGTGGAAAATCTTACATTTTTTATGCTTACCAGCTTAGACTGATAATATTCTCCACTCTCTGACAATTCCTCTAAGGTCAGGATAATAGGCTCAATTGCGTTTCCAGTTGAGCTTGGAGGCAAATCATTTATTTCAGGTAGGAATTGTATCATGTTTTGAAATACATTCAATCTACCGAGTAATCCAGTGATACCATCTCCGATTTCATATTCGGTCATCAAAACTTGCGGTAAGTTGTCAATGAGTATCCCAGCAACTTCATCTTGAACATAAATCTGATTTCTAAAAGGTTGAGTATAAGAAACTAAAACCTCGTTAGTAATCCTATATACAGTTGTATTGTCTGCATCCATCGACTTCAAGATAGTCAGATTTTCTACATCAATAGGGAAAGTGTAGTTTTCTGTCTTTATTAAGCTATGATAATTAAATAAATCAATAGCTATTGCTCTTATGGTAGTTGTTTGAGATATTTCAAAAGGTGCTTCGTATAGCAAAGATTCCTCATCTGGTTGAGACCCATCAATAGTATAATAAATCATCACATTTTCTGTTTCACAAGTGATAGAAACGGTTATAGGGTCTATATTAAAACCGCCCGGAGGATTTATCACAGGTGTTTCTACATCGATTTCCATAATTTCTATTTCTGAAGCAAACCTTGCTGCGATATGTGAGCCTGTATTGCGCGTCGAAATTATGCCTGTTATATTTACAGGAACTTCAGGAATAGGATTTCCTACATAGTCAGTTCCATCAAAATTTGTTCTAAAGGTATAATTTGCAGTGTCATCATAAACAGGATAATCTGTAAAATTTGCAAAATTTCCAGTTGTTGAAAATAAAACACCATAAACCTTTACCAGTCTGGCTTGATAATCATTGAGAGCATTATTCAAGTCCTCAAAATTGACTTCAACAGGGATGAGCGCATTGTTTGTTGATGTAACTTGTCCTGAATTCATGAAAGGAACAAATTGTAACATACCATTGAAAAGATTTATTTCCCCTGTCAATCCAGTTACTCCATCACCTATATTATACGTAGGTGAGATGATATTGGCATTGTCATCTATTAATAGACCACCGTTTCCGTCTTGGACATAGATTTGATTTCTGAAATTTGGCTGAGTCATGCTGACGATAACCTCGCTATTTAAATGAAATAAATCACCAGTGCCAGGAGTTTGTAATCGAAGCTGTGATAAGGAGCTTATTTGTAATGGTATATTATATGTTTCTGTGATAGTTCCAGAAGGTAACATACCATCTTTTTCCCCTCTAAATCTCAATATAGTTGTCGTTGTTAACGATATAGGGGAAATATAAAGTATTCCATTTTCTGCAGAAGGGCTTGATCCATCAGTGGTATAATAAATACTCGCACCAACAGTTTCAGTGACTAAAGTGACTGAAATGGGTGTGAGATATGTTCCCCCAGCTGGTGTTGCTATAGGAGGAGACACAAATTCGACATCAGCAGTATCGGTAAAATAAAAGGTAACATTGTCAAAACGAATAGTTCCACCCGGAGCATAATTTGAAGTAGCTCCCGAGCCTCCATATTGAGTTGAACCTGTTGGAAACGCTATGACAAATCTTACTGCGAAATCTGGATTGTTATTTATTGCTTCGATCTCTGAAAAATCAGCCGTTCTATAATACCATGATTCCCCTTCTGCTACAGCGTAAAGACCATTGTCAAATTCTACATCGCCTACATTGTTTACAGGAAAAACTCTTTTATTAGTAGCATTGGTTGCATCGGCATGAAAATTTTGCCAGTTTGTCCCGTCGATAGTATATTGCAATCTCATTCTATTGGCACCAGTATTACTATTCCTATTGTTCCAAGATACATGGATATTTAAGAGACCTTCTGTAGATACTTGAATATTGATGCCAGCTGTTTCGTTTCCTGTTCCTTGAGCTGGGTAAGTAGTTGTATTTAAAGCTCTACCAGTTTGAGCATTTTCTAAAAAGCCCTGAGCAAAAGTGGTAGATATACCACCAATTGATGATATTATGCCCTCACCCAGAGATGGATTCAAAGTATCACCTTCAAAGGTGAATTCTGTAAAGGGGATTCTATCATCTGGCTCGATGATATACTGACTGTTCATTTGAAGCACACCTTCTATAGGCGGTAAGGCATTCAGTCTGCCACCAGTTGATACTTGTCCCGACAAATTTGTCATTGGAGTAACATTATCCAAAATCAGGTTTCTGAATATCAAGGCTAATTCATCCGGATTATCATCATAAGCACTCAGCAGAGCTTCGCTGGCTGTTGAATACATCAACCCTATCATACCCATTAATTGCGGTGCTGCATAACTTGTTCCACCGGTATTTCCACTATTGCCATGATTATTGTTGACAAGGGTAGTAAAAATAGCATCTCCCGGAATTGCTAATTGAACCATTGTAGGTCCAAAAGCACCTGTTCTGTTCCCAGACCTGTTTATTCTCGTGACTTTGGTCGCATAAGGAGAAGTGACTGTCCCCGGCATATCTCCAAAAGTGTCAATATTTCTCCCTGAATTATTATCCACCGCAATTGTAGCTAACATACCTTCGGCGCCTAAAGTATCATATAAGGCTGCCCATACAGGATATTGGCTTGGCCAAGCAGCATCTATACCCCATGAATTATTGTGAGCTACAATATAAGCCCCATATTGACCATTTGTGTCATTGTAAAGCTTTCTGACACGAAGTATATAGTTGAAGGAATTAATGGCTTCGGAATTTAATTGACCAGCCATGCCTATGTGAATGGGCATTAGTTTCACATTTTCAAAGAGACCACCAATACCTGCACCCTGACTATTATTATTTGTGATTTGAGCGGTTGAGCCAGATACAACGGTACCATGAGTTTCGTTATTCGTGTGATTTGCGGATAAAGGTTGGTTAGTATTACCATTCCAGCCATGATAGTCACAAACTGGGGTGTTGGGACAGCTCAATCCGTGCATATTCCCACCTACAACATTGTGACACCAACCTGTGTTGTTCTTCCAAAACCTTAAATCTTGGTGTGCCAATGTTGAGGTGTGTATTCCATCGATTACCGCAAGCACAATCTCTCTTTGGTTTCTGTTTTCCTCTGTTAGTGCAGCACCCCAGCCAAAAGTAGCTCCAGTATCTACTCCTACTGCTCCTCCACTTTGTCCTGTGTTCTTTAGATGCCATTGATTGTTAAAGCCCGGATCATTGGGTAAATGCTCTTCGTTTCTCAGTGTCATATATGGATTAAACTGAGCTAAATAAACACTCGAATCTCTCCGCACCATTTCCAGCATCTCATCCTCATCAAAAGCTCGATGATTGAAGGTGTACAAAACTATGTTCAATTCAGGCGACAACACCTGTTCTTCTGCCATATTTTGAGCTGCGTATCTGCTCATAAATTCAGCTCTCATTTCGCCACGAATATGCTCGTGATGCCATACAATTAAATGCCCTAATGCTCTTTCTTGTGGAAACAAGCAAATGCAAGTAAATAGTATTAAAATGAATAATAAAGTCTTTTTCATTTTTTTTATCCTCCGCTATTATGGTTAGTTATTTTTTTTTTTCAACTGATTTTGTCAATGATTTTTTCTTTTTCCTTATCAAATAGACTGTAAATAACTGGAATTACCACAAGTGTAAAGAATGTGGCACTGAGTAATCCTCCGATTATAGTGATTGCTATAGGGTTCTGCATTTCAGCACCTTCTGCATTGGTAAGTGCCATTGGCAGCATCCCAATCACTGTTGTAAGCGATGTTATCAAAACAGGTCTCATCCTGTCATAACCTGCTTTTACTAAAGCTTCATGAATACTCATCCCTTTTTGACGAAGTTGGTTTGCATAATCAATCAAGACAATGGCATTGTTTACAATAATCCCACTTAAGATAATCAATCCCACGAAAGTCAAGACAGATATGGTAGAACCAGTGAGAAAGACAGCCAGAGCAACACCAATGATACATAAAGGTAATGTAAACATTATGATAAAAGGTTGTTTTAATGACTCAAACTGAGATGCCATGACCATATAGACTAGAATCAAAGACAGCAATAATGCTAAACTTAGTGTAATAAACCCCTCTATCATATCTTGATATGCCCCTCCAAACTCAACAACATACCCTATAGGCATACTCATTATAAATGGATTTAGTTTAGTTCTCAAATCTCTTGTCACGCCTGCTAAATCGCTCCCTACTATATTTGCTGTTAAAGTAGCTTTTCTGACTTGCCCTTCTCTGACAATCACTGCGTGACCTTCTCCAAATTCTTGGGTAACGAGCTGATTGAGAGGAATACTAACTCCTATAGGCGAATAAATCCTGATTTCACTAAAATCTTCAATTGTCATTCTTTGGTCTTCTCTATATTGGAGCCTGATATTTATTTCTTCTCCTCTTGTGCGTAGGATACCTATATTTGAACCACTGATTGCTGTTCTGATTGTGCTGGCAATTTGTGTAGCCGTCAATCCATACTGCATTGCCATATCGCGATTTATTCTAAAATGAATCTCTGGACTTCTTTCGACCATGCTATTTTGAATATCTCGAATATTGGGAACTTCTTGCATTAATTGCGAAATTTGACCAGCAAGAAGGCTCAATTCTTCAAGATCATTACCAAAAATCTTAATCTCTATTGGGTTTGTACTACCACCAGCAGCCATTGCGTCTACAAAGGCTATCTCACCACCTTGAATATGGGGAATCTGAGTCCTTAGGAATTCTAAAACTTCAGGCTGCGATTTATCTCTATTTCTAAAATTTACTAACCTTCCCCATATTACTGCTTCTGTCTGATTAGTCGGATTTCCATCTCCCGCTCTTGCTTGACTATCGTCAGATGCTCCTGTCATGATGAGAAAAGACTCTATTTCTGGAGTTCTGTCAAAAACATTTTCAATTTGCGCAACGAGTGCGTCTGTTTCTTCGAGAGTTGTTCCTACAGGCATTTTGATACTGAGCATAACGAAAGGATTATCAGAGGCAGGCATAAATTCGGCTCCCGTTTGTGTCAAAAGCAGAGCCGAGAAAATCAAAGTAATAAAAATCGCAAAAATAGTTTTTTTTCTATTCTTAAGACACCATTTTAATAATGAGATATATCTATCCCTAATCCATTCAAACCAATTCAATTTTTTATATAGATCTGTTTTATCGCTGTATATAACAGAAGCTATAGTCGGCACTATGGTTAAAGCAACAAATAAAGATACAAGTAGAGAAAAAGCCACTGTCAAAGCAAGTCCTCGCACCAAAATAGCAGTCATTCCTCCACTAAAAACCATCGGTAAAAAAACTGCAATTGTAGTGAATGTTGAAGCAGAAATAGCCATAGCAACTTCTTTGGTTCCGTTGATAGAGGCTGTTATCCTATCTGCTCCTTCTTCTAAATGCCGAAATATATTTTCTATCACTACTACTGCGTTATCTACTAACATGCCGACTCCAAGAGCTAGTCCGCTGATAGTCATCAAGTTTAACGAAAAATCCATTAAATACATGGGGATAAAGGTTGCTATCACTGATACCGGTATTGCTAGCGAAATAGCAAGGGTTGGTCTCCAGTTTCTGATAAAGAAAAACATCATCAAGATAGCAAATATACTGCCCCAGAGGACGCTGGAACCTGCGGAGTTTGTAGCAAGTTCTATCATATCTCCAAAATTCATAATTTCATGAAATTCTATATCAAATTGTCCTGATTTTACTAAATCATTCAATTCTTGGGTGATAGCTCTTGTAACAGAAAGTGTGTTTGCTTCTGATTCTTTAGTGATCATGATAGCTACAGTGGGTTTTTGATTTGTTCTGATATGATATCTAGTTTCTCTTGGAGCTTCAACGACTTCAGCGACATCTCTGATTCTGACCATTGAGCCATCTATGTTTACTTTCACAGGTATGTTTTCAATCTCTTCTAAGGTTTTAAATTCAGCTATTGTGCGGATAAAAAAGCTTTCTTGATTGATATTTATGTTCCCAGCAGAAATATTCATGTTTTGCAGCATAACAGCTAAGCTAATGTCGTCAAAACTAACCCTATATTGATCCATTTTAAACCTATCGGTCTGTATCTGCACTTCAAGCTCATCTCCCCCCCAAACTGCTATCATACCTACACCATCTATTCTTTTCAAACGATTGGAAATATCATCTTCGAGGAGTTTTCTGAGTTCATGTGAGTTTTCCATCCCTGTGACACCATACATAACTACCGGCATTGATGAAGTGCTAAATTTCATAATCATTGGTCGACTTACATCGGCAGGAAACATATCTGTTAGCCTATCTACTGCATCTCGTATATCTTGAGCTGCTACATCAAGATTTAATCCCCACTCAAACTCGAGCGTGATTGACGAGAAATTTTCAGAGCTGGTGGAATGGATGTTTTTTAAACCTCTTATACCAGAAACAGCCATTTCTATATTTGCAGTTACTAAAGATTCCACTTCTTCTGGTGATGCTCCAAAATACGGCGTGACTACTGAAACCATTGGAAATTCCATCTCTGGCAAGACATCAAGTCCCAATCGTATAAAAGATAATACTCCAAAAAGAATTATCATCAAAGTCACCATAAGGACAGTAACTTTATGACGAACAGAAAAATCACTTATAAACATATTTTTACCTCTTCATGCAAAGATTTTAAACTAGACCTTTTTGTCAATGAAAAAGTGTAAAGCGATATGATAGGTGTCCTTACAATTTGCAAAATATAAATTGCTTGACATTTACAGTTGAAAATTTTTTAAGTCACTTTTCATAAAAAAAATAAGGAGATTTTAAAATGTATTTTAAAAAGAAATCAATTTTTTTTAGTCTATTGTTAGTTTTTTTAACTATCAGCGTATTAGTATCAGAAAATCTTGAGGATTTTCATCCCGGCATGATTACAGTCTGTTTTAGTGCAGACTTGGTAGAAAATACAAGGGGAGAATTAGCTATTAGTATCGAAAACGGTATTATTCAAACCCCCTTTGAATGGCTCAACGAGCTGGCTGAGGAGTATCAAATAGTGAACCTTAGACGCTTGTATCAAGTTAAAAACAAAGAATGGCATCTTAATGGACAATACCCCATGAATGTTTTTCGTCTGGAAACAAGTTCTCATAGCAGAACTGGAGAATTGCTAAATATATTGACAGCTCGCAGTAGCGATGTTCTTTTTGCAGAACCATTAGCGGTCAATCGATTTTTTTATGTTCCCAATGATCCACTACTCTCTGATCAGTATCATCATGCATTAATCAATTCCTTTGATGCTTGGGACTTAGAAATAGGTTCTCCGGAAATCGTAGTCGGTATAGTAGACTCTGCAGTTAAGTGGAATCATCCCGATTTAGCAGCAAACATGTGGATAAATGAAGCCGAATTACCCGGTATCACAATCAATTGGACAAGTGGTGCTATTTCAGGTGGCGATGGTATAGACAATGATGGAAATGGTTATATAGATGATGTCATGGGTTGGAATTTTTGGCCCGGACAACAAGAAAACAATCCTATTCAAATCTATAACAACTGGTCTCATGCAACTCATGGCACACATGTAGCTGGAATAGTTGCTGCTGTAGGTGACAATGGAGTAGGCATTGCAGGTGTAGCCTACAATGTAAAAATGCTCGCTACAAAACATCAAGGAAATATTCCAGAACTTTACAATGGTGTGTATTATACCGTTGACACCGGAGTCCATGTCATAAACTGCTCTTGGGGAGCTTCCGGTAATGCTAATGATGCTACTTTAGCTAGCACTTATGCAAAGGATCATGGAGTTTTGATGGTAGCAGCTGCCGGAAATAACAATAATGCCACTATTCAATATCCATCTGGAGCTCAATGGGTTTTAGCAGTAGCTTCTACAAACCAAAATGATATAAGATCTTCATTTTCAAGTTATGGTGCATGGGTAGATGTCTCTGCCCCAGGCACCGATATATATTCAACATATTTCACAGCCTCAGGAGAAGACACCTATTATGATATGTCCGGCACCTCAATGGCATCTCCTGTAGTGGCAGGGTTAGCAGCTCTCCTCTTGTCTCGGAATCCCTCATTGTCAGTAGAAGAATTGATGGAAGCTATCAAAGAAGGCGCTGACCCAATCGACCATTTAAATCCTCAATTTGCAGGTCAACTCGGCACTGGAAGGGTAAATGCTTTTAATTCTCTTATGTTGGTTGCACCTTTAGAGTTTGATATGGAAGCAACTACTATTTCAGGACTAATCGGCGCTCCTTTGAATACTACAGCAATTTACACATTCGGGTTAACCAATCAAGGTTCTGAGCCTGCCAGTGGTTATTATGTAAATCTAATGGCGGAAGGTATAGAAACTCCTCTTGCATCAGCGCCTGGCATTTATCTCGAATATGAGGAATCTGGTAGTGTCAGTATCGAATGGATTCCTACAGAACTTGGTGACTATGTCTTATATGGTCAAATCGAATGGGAACTCGATGAAAGAGACAGAAACGATAAATCAAATAGTTTAGAAATGCGGGTTAATCCTGAGGGTAATGCAGAAGCATACATAGGAAATAAAAACAGTAATGAAGCTCTCAATAATTCTTTTATTAACTACAATTCTCATGATAGTATCGTTCAAATGATTTACCTTGAATATGAACTGACTCCTGGCTTGATTTACCAGATGACTGTTCGCTTTACTGGTGCTCATACTTTGGTCTTTCCGGGTAGTGAGACGAGTATATATATGGCAACCACTGAAAAAAACTCATTTTCGAATAATACCGACTGGGTAGCTTATGACCAATTTACAAGAGTCTTTAAAGGAGATTTAGAAGCATTCTCGATTGGGACTTATGAAATAGAAATTATTTTCGACAATCCATTTTATTATCAAGGCGATAATCTTGTAGTGATGGTAGTCAAAGATGACAGTGTGGTTTATGGCTTAGGAAATGTATTTCAATTTACAACTATGTCCGAGCAAAACAGGACAATGTGGTGGAGGTCAAACATGGTTGGTACTCCTGTATTGAATCCGATGCCTACAGCTAACGGAATATTATCCGGAGTAACTAATGCAAGATTTGGAATTTATACTTTTGACATTCAACCTCCAAAAAATCTTGTTGCCACTCCAGATTTAGAAAACAATCGAGTATCACTGTCTTTTGAAGCACCGGAACCTCAACAAATAGGTTCTTTGAATAATTACAAAGTTTATAAAAACGGCAATGTCATATCAGAAACAACTGCATTAACATTTAATGACAACAATATAGCTTTAAATACAGAGTATGAATATTGGATTACTGCTGTCTACCGTGACCCAAATATAGAATCGAAACCCTCAAATAAAGTAAAAATTGTAGTCGAAAATATCAAACCGCCTATCAGTCTTGAAGCACTTGTTGTTGATGATGATACCGTCATTTTGACATGGGAAATGGACAATCTTCTACAACGATCAGAAGACCATCGATATGGTTTTCCTATAGGTTTTAAAATCTCAAGAAACGGGGAACCTTTTCCGGGAAATCTTATCATAGAACAGACCTTTACCGAACATGATGTTCCTGTTGGAGAGCATGTATATGGAGTCATTGCCGTTTATCAGACTGGTGAAGCTAATGCGATTTTTGTCGATGTTGAAATAGAGCCTGTTACCGACTATGATGGACAGATTTCTACATTAACTACTGAGTTGGTAGGCAATCACCCCAATCCTTTTAATCCAGAAACAACTATTCGTTTCAATTTATCTGTCGAATCCAATGTCCAAATAGACATATTCAACATCAGAGGACAAAAAATCAGAAATTTGATTAATACTCAACTAGAAACTGGTAAGCATTCAGTTGTCTGGAACGGAAGAGATGACAATGGAAATGAATTGGGAAGTGGTATATATTTCTATGTGATGAAAACAGAAGACTATACCCAAGTAAGACGGATGGCATTATTGAAGTAATATTTTCAATTCAGAAAACAGGATAATGAAGAGAAGAGGTGAGGTTATTAACCTTTCCTCTTTTTTTCTTGGGAAAATCCATGGTTTTAAAAGACAAAACAACCTAAATAGCATGATTTACCCTCCCAAGACAAAACCTAAATTTACCTTTCTTGAATCTGTTTCTTTCTCAAGTTTTGTATTTTATGATTCTGTCATGAATACTTATTGATAACAATAATTTTTTTTCATTGAAAAATAGTATGGTGTCCATTTTTATGGACACTTTTTTGAAAATCTGTCCATTTTAATGGACAGTAAATCAAAAAGAATCCTAAAATATATTCACAAAAAAATACTTCAGAAAAAAATATTATATGCCCAAAAGCCTTATTATAAAAGGATGTTAGAAAATCCATTTCACTTCAATAAAGCCATTCTATTAAGTTTGGCACACTTCTTGCTATATATTTTGGTATCAAAAAAATTAAACATGTATAAAGGAGATTACACATGGGAACACAACAAATTTTGATGATAGTTTTATCAGTTATCATCGTCGGCGCT
>WRLO01000066.1 GCA_009777575.1 Candidatus Cloacimonadota bacterium | reverse complement strand
AATGAGTGTGGGTGGAGTGTCAGATGGTGGGGGGGGGAGGGGGGGGGGAGGGGGGGAGGGGGAGGGGGCGGGGTAAAATTTGCTCTTAGGACAGGCGTAGAATAGCAAAGAATTGGCGAAAACGAAAATTTAATACCAAAAAGACACTTTTTGACAAAGCCTCTCAATTGGGCTATTATTAGCCTTCTCGCAGGTGTCTCGAAGCCCACATTCTGTTCATAAATCGTCATATCCAATCTATCATCACTCCATAAAACAAATATTTTTCAGTTGAACGACATTTTTTTTATGTCGGCTTTTTTTGCAAGCAAAAAGTGAAAAAGAGATAAATATTTTTTTTGAAGATTTATAACTTACTGAAATTTAATAATGTTAAATGAATAAAAAATTATGTAGACCACTAACTTTTAGCATATTTAAGAAAAATAGAAAACATCAAGATTTCTACACAAATTTTCTACAAAATAATAAATCTTTGAAAAAACTTGACATAAAACCTAAATAAAAAAAACTTGTTTTAAATTTATAATTTATAATTTATAATTTATAATTTAATTTAACGAGGTTATAAAATGAAAATAAGAAAAAAATTATTTATTGAAATAATTATTTTGACTGCTTTATTAGTTACCAGCTGTGCAAGTGCTAATAAAACCTTCAATTTTTCTGATGTCCCAGATGACCATTGGGCTTATTCAGATATCATTTTTGCAGTCAGAAGAGACTTGATTCGCTACACCACGAAACATGAATTTTTTCCAGAGAAAATGATTTCAAGAGCCGAGATAGCTCGTGCTTTAACCATGCTCACTGGAGTTGGTTCAGGATATACTGGTAGCACTTACGATTATATAGCGAACTACAACAATGCTATACCCTTTTTGACTTGGTCAATTGGGATGGGAAATATGAGATTTCCCACGGATATAAGCCTTGACCCTCATGATGAAATCACAAGAGAACAATTCGCACTGATGGTTCTGAATTGTGCAGCTTATCTTGGGAAAGGTCCTGTAGGAGCCTGGACGATTAGATTAGATTTTCAAGACATCGAAGAAATATCAGATTGGTCTTATGAAGGAGTCATGTTTTGTTATCTGAAAAATATTATTATCCCAAACGATGATAATTTTTTCTCTCCAAAATCTTATGTTAATAGAGCTGAAGCTGCCCACATACTGCATAGATTCGCCGAAGTGATTCTCGATTGATAAAATCAATTTATCTATCAACTACTCGCCGATATGTATCAGAGTTTATCCAGCCCGACAAAGCACCAAGGGCTGTTATTTGTGTCCAACCAGCCTCTTCTCTTTGTATTCTGAGAACAGTGCCTTCATGTATAGTAAAAAGTCTTGTAAATGATTCATTTGGACCACTATAGACATGCACTGAGTTTGCTGTTATAACAGCTTCGTTGTTATTTCGAACTAAATGAATTCTTGAAACAGTCACTCCGGACAAGGACAATAATAAAAACAACAACACAAAATTAATAAACCTCAAAACAGTTTTATCTAGATTTATAAAAGCCCACTGAAAGTGGATAGATAAAACTATCAACCCTAAAAGAATTAGGCAGATGACAAACAAGGTATTTATCGAGAGGAAATAAAAAGCTGCTGTTAAAAAAGCTGTTAGAAAATTTTTTTCTAATTCTAATTGTCTGTCTCTCGTCACTGATAGCACAAAATCAAGGTTTTTTCTGGCATCTTTGTGAGAAGAATTTTTTAACAAAGCTCTTTTGTAGTAAATAATTGAATTAGGGATATTATTTAATCTAAAATATGTATTCCCCAAGTTGTAAAAAAGGTCAGCATTTGATAATCCTGTATTTTCTGCCAATAGAAAATTATCCAAAGCTCTTTCAAAATTGTTTAGTTGATATTCTTGGATACCTCTTCTCACATAATCATCTGCAGAATATCTTAAAACTGAGTCAGATAGATTTGCATATAGAAACGAGGTTATCAATACAAAGAATAGAAAAAAATACTTTTTCATTTATATCTCCTTATCTGCGAGAAGCAGATTTTTTGGGTATTATTTTCTTTTTATTTAGCTCTGTCATAAGGCTTTGAATAATGTTATTTATCACCCCTATATCTTCTTTGATATTAAACGAATCGATATTGGCATTGCTAAATTTTACAAAATTTATCTTCTGAAGTATGCTTTGTAAATCATTTATCAGACTTTCTTTTATTTCTCTTTCATGCAAGGAGTCATATATCATTTTTTCTTCTGCTCCCCTTGATAAATTGAGCTTATCGGTCAGAAAATGATTCAACCCTATATAAGCTGAATCATAAAATTCTATAGAATTATTCTTTGCATAAACATTTGCTTCTTTTAAATATTTTCGAATTGCTGCACTTGCACGACGATTCCTACTATAAATTAAGTCATTGTTTAATTTTCTCACATCTAAAATGTAATAATAATGAATTGCCAGACTTAATGGAAAAATGATAAAAATAATCCAAAATATTATACTTTGATAGAAAAATTTATGGTTTCTCATTGATGGATTAGTCTCGATAAATTGGATATCTTGACCTACTACTCGTATAGTTTGCTGACCACCGGGGGTTGCTATAACCTGCTGTTCAGAGGCTCGCACATTGATTGTTTCAGATTGAACTGTTCTAGATTGGTAACGCCGAGATGCAGGGTCAAACCATGATATTTCTATTTCTGGGATGTTTATTACTCCGCTATCTTGAAGTATTACTGGAAATATAAATGTGCGTCTTCCTGAAAATTGAGTGCTTGATTGATCACGAACATCTTCAATTTCTGGAGTCAAAAATCTTAATCCCGGAACTTCTGGTATCCGTGGTGTCAATGTTTGATTGAAATTACCCACTCCAGATAGAACTAATCGGTAAGTCAAAGAATTTCCTGTTTCACCTTCATTGGCAGAAAGCCTTGATGAGACATCAAATCTACCTACTGCACCTATAAAATTTCTCTCTGCCTCAATTGCTGGTAAAGGATTTACGCGGATTTCTATTGGATTTGATGAAACTCGGACTGAACGAGTTTGATTGAAATCCCAAAAACTCCTTGCTGGAACAACTACATCTAAATTTAAGTCAAAGGAGGGTATTGAGTATGTTCCATCACGAGAGGGAAACAAGGCTATAGAGCGTATCAACAATGTATTATATTGTCTTCCTTCATAGACTTCTCTTTGCATTTGGATCCTATTAGCTTGGTATAAATCTTCTCGCCAAAATCCTGTAAATGCTGGCTCCGTGCCTAAATTTATATTTTGTAATTGAGCTTGGGTATATAACTTGTAATGAACTATGATCATTTCATTCCGATAAACAGTTGTTTTATCAGCAGTTGCTCTGAAAAATATGTCAGAGCCTTGCAGCTGCTCTGTTTGTGTGCCACTTCTCTGAGCAAAAGGTGATTGTTGTTGAGTTCTTTGTTGTTGTTGCTGCTGTTGTTGTTGAGATGCTGAGGCTTCTACGACAGTGATGTTTATGGGTCTTGTATAATAAGGGGTGTTATTGACAGTTACTAATACGGGAGGTATTTGAAAAGTTCCTCTCTCACCTGCTTGTAGATTGTAAGTTATTCTTTCGGTTCTGGTAGTAGTCTGTCTCATATTAACGATACTGATAGAAGTAGATGTCGATCTAGAAGAGCCTAATACCGTAAAAGGCATATCTCTCAATTCAGGAGTAGCAATGTTTCCTATATCCTGACCTCTGATTTCGACATTAAATCTAAAAACTTCACCTTCTCCAACAGATCCCCTGTCTACAAAGGATTCTACCACTATTTCTTGAGCAAATATATTGATAACAATAGTCAGTAAAAATAGATAAAGAAAAATATAATGCTTTTTTAAACTCTCTTTTTTTCCCCTATATCTTTCTCTATAAATAGCTTTACTACAATTTTTCTCCATTATCTATTCTCCGTTTTAGAAGGTAGTCCCCAATTGGAAATGTGGTTCCCATCTTTTATATTCAAAATTGTAAGCATAGTCAAAACCAAGCAATCCAATAGGTGACCGCAGACGTATACCGGTTCCAGCACCTTTTCTTAAATCTCTAAAATTGAAGTCTGCGAATCGATTTGCTGCTTCTCCAGAATCAAAAAACAATAATCCTATTATTGCATCTGAAGAAAGCGGGATACCCAATTCTGTTGAAAACAATACCATACGCGAGCCACCATCACCCTCTGATGTTCCTATTGATCTATCTGAATAACCGCGGACACCATCAGGACCAGTTCCTCCTAAAAAGAATCTTTCATCTGGCGGAGCTCCATTGGCTGATCTTCCATAATCTGTTAGATAACCATATCTCCATTTCAATCGTAAGACTGTGTTCAAAAAGACAGGAGTAAACCAGCTAACCTCTGTTACCTGTTTATAATAATTAAAATCTCCTCCCAAAGGTCCACCTGCTAACTCATTGTTTATCCATATTCTAGAACCACTTGTAGGGAAGAAAATATTGTCTCTGGAATCTCTTATCAAGGTTAATGTGACAGCACTAGTATACTGTCTGCCTTCGTCATGTAGTCTTTGTAATTCTGGCGAAGTCGGTCTATCTGGATTTCGTATTTCATATTGTTTTGAATAAAGAGAATAACCTCCTATAATTCTTGCAAAATCTAAAGCTTTTATTGGGTATCCTAAACGAACTCCGCCCCCGCTTGTAAATATCCGATAATTGAAATCTGTCCAATCTCTTTGAGTATGGTATACATTAAAACCAAATAGAACATCTGTATCAAATAAATGTGGGTTTGTAAACATCATATCTACATTTTGAGTAGATCGAGCATATTCAAACGATAAATTGCCTTGCCAATTTTTTCCCATCAGATTGTTATGAGCTACACTCGCTTGTAAAACCAATTTGTCTCTACTATTGAATCCAGCACCACCATTTATTGAACCCCTATTAACATCGCTTACACTTAAATATAAATCTACATCACCGGCATTATTTATTGGCATATAGTCGACATCCATGTCAGTTCCAAAAAATCCAAGATTGTAAACATTTTGTTGACTTCGGATCACTCTTGTTTGTCGAAAATAGTCTCCCGGTGCTATGACTAACTGTCTCCTAATAACTTTTTCGCGTGTTCTTGTGTTTCCAACGACATGTATTTTATGTATTCTCGATCTTGTGTTTTCGACAATATCAATATGAATATTTACTCTACCATGAGTATCTATGTTTTGTGATAAATCTGTTTCTTCGCTTTCATTCGTTGCTGATACTCTTGATATATGAGGGTCTAAATGTAAATAAATATATCCTTCTTCAAAATACATTGAAGCTACCATCCGCATTTGATTATTAAAGGTTTCCATATTGAAAACATCACCTTCTCTCTGAGTAAACAGCGCTAAAATTTCTGAAGTTTCAAAATGCTGATTTCCGGACACACTTATACTCCCAAATAAAAACCTTTCGCCTTCTTCTATGATTATATTCAAGGTCACATTACGATTGTCTTCTATTATTTCTTCGGTATGAACTATTCGGGCATCTAAAAAGCCTTGAGTATTGTATAATTGAATTATAGAGTCCAAATCCTCACGAAATTTTTCTTCTTCCCACCTGCCCGAACGAAATAAACCACGAATTCTTGTCCCTTTCATTGTTTTTAAGATTCTGTTGGTTTCTATACCTTGATTGCCTTCTATATTTATTCCACGAACAACCAAGCGCCGTCCTTCTTCGATATTTATTCGAATATCTAATCCAGCATCAGTTTCTCGTATTACATAGTCAATATCGACTATATGATGCCCCCGAGAGCTATATTCTGAAAGCAATCTTCTTGTATTTTCAAATTGTACGATTGGCGACCAATATGTGCCAACACGGATTATGCTCATTTCATCCATGCGGTTGTTTGATATTGCTTTATTACCAACATATCGGACATTGTTGACTACTGGTAGTTCTACTACCATGATGTTTAATCTGAGCCCCCGATAAATCTCTTCGACAGTGATAGTAACATCATCAAATACTGATAGGTTATACAAAGCTCTTATCGCATGAGAAACTAGGTCGGGGGTGAAATTATCACCAATCCTAAGACCACTTGTAGCCAGTATTAAATCTCTATTTATTCTTTGATTTCCTTCTACATGGACATCCAAGATGACAAAATTTTGTGCATACAACGATACAAATAAACTAATTAATAAAAGAATTATCATTCTTTTTAATAATTGCATTAACCCTCCAGAATATATTTTATCCGACTGCTTACTAAAATATAAACATTGATAAATTAAAAATATTTCAATATTTATATCCTTAGTTTTCTTATTTTTTTATCGACTGTTCAGTAAGTCTTTTAAAAAAATAATTTACAACTCCCATCACCACCATAGAGCCGGCGCAAAGATTGTAGATTATTTCAAAATTTCCATGAATATCAAAGAAATAATCAGCTAACAAAGGAGCTAATACAGCTGATAAGCCCCAAAACATATAAACTATTCCAAAATTGAATCCATAATACTTCAATCCAAATTGATCTGCTGTCAATGCTGGAAAAGTTCCTAATATCGCTCCATAAGAGGTTCCAGCGAGGATTATTCCAATGGCTATACTGATCTCATGAGTATAGAATCTAAACAATGACATATTTATAGCTTGTAAAATGATGATCACAAAGAGCATATTGATCCTGCCTATTTTATCAGACAAGGCTCCTCCCATAAAGCGACCTCCAAAATTCATCAAAGCTAAAAATGAGACAAGTATTGTAGTGCTTGTCATGCCTGCTTGAAGGCTTGCGATTCTGGTAATATTACCGATGATCATCATTCCAGCTGAGGATAAGAACAAAAACAATGTTATCATAAAATAAAATTGTTTTGTTTGAATCATTTCCTTCCATGTATGGTCTATAGGAACAGTAGGTTGCTGTTCTTTACTTTTTACTTTTTTGACTTTTTTCGGTTCTAGAGCTACATAACCAGCCGGAGGATTCGTCACAAGCTGAGCAATAGTGGTAGAGATTATGAGGACTCCTGCACCCAGTATTAAAAAGGTTTGAGCTATGTTAAAATTATTTAACAAAACACCTGTCAATGGAGCATAAAACACAGCTCCAAAACCAAAACCACCCACAATAAATCCAGATACAAAACCTTTTTTACTCGCATGAAACCATTTAAATGCTGGTGGCGTTACACTCGAATATCCAAGACCTATTCCCAAACCTGTCAATATGCCAAACCCAACCAAAACACCAGCTGGAGAAGTGCTAAAAAATCCAGAAAACAATAGACCTAAACCTACTAATATACCACCCGTAGTGACTACCCAACGAGGTCCATATTTATCCTGTAGTCTTCCACCAATAAATGCTCCTACAGAAAACATGATTATACACAATGTATACGGCGTTCCTGCCTGTTTTGCTGTCCAACCTTGCATATCTTGTAAAGCCAATTTTAACACGCTCCAAGAATACAAGACACCTACAGATAAATTAAAAAAAACTCCAGCCAGTAAAATACTGATAGCTCTTTTATGTAATTTTTCCATAATACTTTAACCTCCTCAAAGATAAAAAAGCGATTTACATTATTAGGTAAATCGTGTGTTCAAACTATGCGTTTTTATTTGTTTGAAATGCCAATATTTTTTTTCTTTTTATTTTGTCAAGAGAATTAGTTATTTACCATTTTGGTTCTTATTCATTGTATATTCCAGAGAAATAATATTTTGGTAGAAAACTAAAAAAGCGAGTAGTTTTTACTACTCGCTTAATTTACCTAGATTTATCACTGGATTACTAAAAAGACATCTTCAATGATAATCTATGAGCTCCGGACAAAATATCTCCATTGGAAAGTCCGCCCAATCTACCCATTTCTGTATATGCATAATCAACATTAAAAATTGCCATACGAGTGGGAACTCTAACACCAAATCCTAAAGAATATGATGCTGCATCGAATCCAATTTGATACCCACATCTGAGAAATAGGTTATACAACTTGTATTCAGCACCAACATTCCAAGTTTCTTTTCTGTCAACAACATTGTCAAGCTGAGCTGAAAAGATTAAATAATCTGTTTCGTTACGAAATACATCGCCAACAATTCCTAATGAGAAAGCCATTGGTATAGGGAAATCTGAACCAGAATTATCTCTGTCTTCTAAAGGATCATCTGGATGGAAGTTTTCGTCTAAATCATATCCAACATCAGGACCGAAATTCCTCAATGCCATCCCTACAGTTATATTTCTAAAACCTGTATTATACAAAGAGCCTACATCAAATGCAAATCCATGCATTGAATGTTCTGCTATCTGTTCGTAAAGAAATTTTCCTGTGACCCCGAAAGAGAATCTGTCAGTAAAACGATTCGCATATGTTAGACCATATGCCATGTTGGTGAAATGAAATGTTCTTCCAGTTGGACCAAATTTGTCTACAGAGGTTTCGTCCATAGGTGGTGTGTGGAAAACTGAAGCAAATGCACCGAAATAACCATAATTTGTCTCTGTTGATACAGCTACGAAATCATGATATGTTTCAGCTACCCAATTTGTATGCGATATGAATACCTGAGTTTCATATTTCCATGCTATACCTGCAGGATTCCAGAAAACGCTGGATACATCGTCTGTTACAGCTGTGTACGCTTCTCCCATTCCTATAGCACGGGCATCAATACCTAGTTTTAAAAACTGCATTGATGCAGTCCCTGCTTTTCCAAATATTTCAGCTGATAAGGAAACGCAAATAAGTGTCATTAAAAGAATTATGATAATTTTCTTTTTCATTAGTTCCTCCTACCTGATTACTGCAAATCTTCCGACTTGCACATCACCCGAATCATGACATTTTACAGAATAGAAATATAAGCCACTAGCTATTATCTGATTATGTCGTGAGAGAAGGTTCCATGGATGCATACCACCAGGGCCTACTGCTTCCAATACTTCTCTACTAATAGAAAGAACATCGAATGATTTGCCTGGATAATGTTCAAATTCATCAACTAAATCTCCTGCTAATGTAAAAATTTGAACATTAGCTCTAGCTGGTAAGTTTACAAACCATATTCTTCTACTTCTATCACCTAATGGGTCATCTGTTACATTACCATCAAGTGTACCACCACCTCTATAAGGATTGGGGACTACATAAACATTTTTCATATTACTTTGAGCTAAAGGACCAGCAAAATATACATCCATATTGGCATCTCTTCCTGACTCGAGAGGTCCCAGCTTTTTATGAGGGATTCCACGACTCCATGCTGTTACAGACGCGTAAAATTCTCTACCTTTAGGGAGATTAGAAATCTTAGCTTGGTAATATCTTCTAGATAGTCTGTATTGTCTACTTAACAATGATTCTTCACCATCTTCAGATATACCTCTCTGGCTTCTCGAATTATTTTGCACATAATTAACATTACTAAATCCAAGATGACCTGCCAATGGAATCATTGTGTCTTCAACTAGGGTCAAAAAGATTTCATCTCTCAGATCAGCATGTTTAAATAAAAGCTGGTTTTCTTCCCTTTCTATCTGATTCAAAGGACGCCCTAATACTCTCGGATCGTGTTTTGCAAGAGCTTGTGCTTCTTGAGCAGTACGCATATTGTAAATCGGCTTACCATATACAATATCTCCCTCCCTGATATCTCTTGGAAAATAATCTTCTTGGAGGGTTGTATAGACATAACCTTTACCTGCATCATCTACTCCATAAAATAAACCGCCCGGTGCTATATCTGCATCAGTGATTTCGGTTGGGTTAGGTAATCCTGTCTCACGACCTAGATCACCTCCCATATCAAGAAAATAGAGGGTTCCTGCATTTGTATTTTCATAGTCATAATGATCTGTAGCTGTATCTATTTTGTCCCATGTATATTGAGACATCCATCCATCTCTATCACCTCTTCCTGCTCTACTCCATATAGTATAGCCTTGAAAGCTATGTCTTAATCTCCAGCCTGTATAAGGATTGATAGTTGCATTACCATTCCATAAATTTTCATTTTCAGGTAAATTTGGGTCAAACTGAGCTGGCATAGTTGTCGGATCCCAATTTCCAACATAACTATCTAAATAGACAGTATGTTCTTGCCAACCATACTGTCTTCTATCTACTATAGTGTAATCAAGAGAAAATTCTGAACGATTACCCCAATAAAGATCTAAGTTGATATTGCCAGAGCCCAAAGGTTCTTCGACCAATTCGGAATACATAAATGGAAAATCTGGTGGTTCGGGTGGTTCATAATGTGGAAATGTATCAGGTAATATCACTGTTGTCAAGGTTTGAGCATCACCATAGATAGTTTTTGCCCAAGCTGCTGATTCTTTTAAATCTTCTAAATTTTCCCCAGGAAATAGTGCCACCACTATTTTCATCGTGTCAAAAGGTTTCAAGTTCCATGATTCTTCTGTAGGTTCATCATATCCTTGCATATCACCATAAAAGGCAAATAAAAATCGTGTATCAACTGCGCCAGGTTGTTCCCATGAGTTTGTGGGCAATTCTACTGCTCGCTCTCTCATATTTACAAATCTTCTTTCATCTGGATTTCTACCACTTAAAAGCCAATATTTTTCATTTGCTGTTCTTCTTCCACCACCTTGATTGAAATAATTCAATGGATCACTATCTTCTGGTCCCGGTCCTGGACTCAAAGCGTATACCCATGCTGAATAAACAAGTTGCTCAGGATCAGGATTGACTACTCTTGCACCTATCCAGTGAGGTGTTATCGTTGGAAATAGGTAATTACGAGTATAGGCAAATTCCATGTTTTCACCAGCCACATAACCTGACACATCTGCAGTTGAGCGTCTTTGATCATCCCATGATTGAGGTCCTGTATCACAATCCATGTAAATACCCATGACACAATTATATAAAGTGTCTCGTGGATTCATATTTGTGATATTAAACTCTACATATGTTAAATTTTGGATAAAATCATATGACCACTGAAAACTCATCTGACGAACCCGTATATTCAAAGGCATATGCGTGTTTCTACTATTTGAAGAGCCTAACACTCTTCTTATTGGAGCGATAGCAGGTCCGTTAAAAGGACTATAGTCATAATAATATGATATAAAATCCTGTTCTGATATTGGAGCGCCATCCTCGTCTGTTAATAAGTCATGGTCGTCATTATATGGAGTAGCTATATTGAACCTTTCTACTATAGGATACGATTCATTGGTGAATGATAAATCCATAAATCCTAACGGATACCATATCCCAAAATTATCTCGAATCACTTGAGGACCATCTATTCCCATGTTGGCGTTCGTAACTTCATGAATAAAACGACCCTCAAAACCCCAAAATGGTCTTGGTAGATCAACAAAAATTCCATCTACTTCTGTGCGAAGTTGTCTAAAGGGAAATGTTCGACCAACAGGATCTTCATCAATCAAACCATCTCCATCATTATCAAATCCTCTTCTATTTACTCTTGTTGATGCCTCTATCACTACATCTTGACGGTTAAACTCTTGATAACCTGTCCTTTGTGCTTCTAGAGTATTCCAGGCAGGCAATAACTCATATACTGACCAATAACCATCAAAACCAATAGTGACAAGGGTATCAATGACGATTCTTTGGTTTCCTGTCCAATCAGGATGATCACCTATTATAACACCATCTTGATCTCTGATGTATTGCGTGATCATGCCATTCATGTCATCTGTAGGCCATTCTGTCCAGTAAAACTCATCTCCAGCCGCATTGCGCCTCACTTTTTGAGCTCCAAACCATAAGGCTCCTTGATAAAGATAGTCTATACCACTACCACCCGGATATTCCAGTGAAGGCCATCTTTGTGTGGCATTACCAGAGCCAAAAAATCCATAATTACTTATTCTCAACCATGTGTTACCGACATTATGATGCTTTGAAAGATCCAAAGCCTTTGACTCTGTTTCTTCACCCGGCAACATTGCAGCCGATAAGTATGAACATGAGAATAATAAAATCAAAGTCAGCAAAAAAATATGTGTCTTTGAATAATTCATTCTTTATCCTCCAAGTTATTAATCTTCAATTTTAAAACGTATTCCTTGGGATATCCAGCAAGTTATAATCTCGCCATCGTATTCTGCTGGTTCAAACTCCCATTGTCTTACTGCTTCTATTGCGACTTCATCAAGACCACCGGATCCTTCCTGAAGCGATTTAGAAACCAAAATTCTACCAACAGTTCCATCGTTAAGTATCTCAACTTTTAATAAAACCATACCTTGAATAGCTATATTTTCGTTTTGTATCGGGTAAACCACTGCTACTCTCTTAGTTAAAATAGGAGGTTTATATTTATAATCAAAAAAACCTCTACCATCAACTGATTCGCCACAGGGTCTATATTCTATTGATTCTATTTCAATCATTTCTGATGATAATATTGTCAATGAAAAAATACTTATAGTAAAAAATAAATAGCTGATTTTCTTAAAAAAATTCATCTTTCAAGCCTTAGATAATTCTAATTATCTAATACAAAATGAATTTGTTGTGATATCCAGCAAGCTACAGGTTCTCCCCTATTTTTTGCTGGTTGAAACTGCCATTGTCGAACTGCCGCTATTGCAGCATCATCAAGACCTTCCGTTACTGATCTTTCAACTTCGATTGCTCCTATTGAACCATCTATTAATACTTCAACTGTCAAAATTACAACACCTTGAATTCTCAGTCTTCTTTCAAAATCTGGGTATTGTGGAGCTACTCTTCTTGTTACTACTGGAGCATCTTCCCAGATAACAAAACGAGGTGTCTCTCCGTGTCCTGTTGGTTGTACCATTACATCAAATGGATTCATTGTAGTTATATCTATTGTTTCGATAGTCTGGACATCATCATCTGGATCGTCAGTATCAACATCAACTATCTCAATATTAACTATAGGTCTTACCATATCTGGCGGTGGTTCGATTCTTTCTTGTATTTCTGGTGGGATTTCTATTGTTTCCAATATTCTTTCTACACTTCGAAATTCTTGTTGTTCTATATCAGGAAATACCAAGAAGGAAAATATGACAAATAGTATTGTTAATGAAAGACATTTATCATAAAATCCGCTTGCTACATCTTTCCAATCTACTTTTGTTTCCATTTTTTATCTCCCTCTGAGTTTGGCTTCAAATGACACTCGAAGGGCTTCGGCTCGTCTCATCTGGTTCATTATGTCAGCCATTACTCCATACTCGGTATCAGTGTCTGTCCGAAAACAGACTATCATATTGAAATCTTCCATTTTTTTTCTTTGCATTACACCATAGACCATCGGGATATCTACCATAAAGTCATCTATTGATATCGATCCACTCCTATCTACATATACTGTAACTGCATGGATTCTGGGAATTTTGTCTATGCTTTCTGCTCGCGGAAGATTCACACGCAAACCTCTCTCTTTTACAAAAACAGTTGATACTATGAAGAATATCAGCAAAAGAAAGGCTATGTCGGCCATAGAACATGTTGGTATGGCGCCTTCTACTTTGACGTTTTTTTTAACCTTTGCCATTTGATACCTCAGTTTGTTGATAGATTTATTCTTTCAGCGCCTGCTACGCGCAATCTATCAAGGACATTTACCATGTTTTCATATTTACTTTGACGATCTGTCCTGAGCATGAAAACCATTTCAGGATTTTGTATAACAATTTGACGAACTGCTGTTTCTAGTTCTTGTAAGGAGACAACTTCATTGTTCATTTGAACTTGTCCATCACGATTTATCAAAATGCGTGTTAAATTATCGTCAAGGATTCTCACCCTTTGCGTTTCTTCTGTAGTGGGGCCAGGTAAAACTATTCCTAAACCATTCTTCATATCAAAACGGGTTGTAGATAAAAAGAAAATTAATAGAAGAAAAGCTACATCAGCCATAGATGCTGTTGGGATGCAATCTTCATTTCTTTTTTTACGAGGACGAAACATTTATGACCCCTTTATTGATTATCTACCACTGCTTCAATGATTTTATCAGAAGTTCTTTGCATATCAAGCACTAAACCATCGACCATCTGCAAAAGGACATTGTTTAAAAATTGGATTGGGATCGCTATAGCTAAACCAAACATTGTTGTGATAAGTGCTATTTTGATACCATCCGCAACTATAGTAGGATCTACTTCTCCTGCCCTCGCTATGGCATCAAAGGCTTCTATCATACCCAAAATTGTTCCAAAAAATCCAAACATAGGTGCTAGATTTATTGTTGTGTTTATAGCGATAAATCCTTTTTCTAAGAACGCCATTTCGATTGTGGCAGAGTTTTCTATCGCTTTTTCAACTGCTTCTACACTACCACCTGCTTTTATTAGAGCTGCATAAGCTACTGAAGCTACAGGACCGCGAGTTTTGTCGGCTATCTCAGCTGCTTCTTTGTATTTTTTTTCTTTTACAAGAGGCATTATATTGTTTAAAAAGACGGTTAAATTTGTCTTTGCATATGACAAGGCTACTAGTTTCCATATCACCATTGCAAGTCCCCATATTGTTAGCACCATCATAGGCCACATTACCCAGCCACCTTCGATAAAGAGACCTACAATATATCCACCTACTAACCTACGAGCAAATACCTCAAGACCTGACATTTGAGCTGGTGGGGTAAATATTGGAGCTGCTGGAACTTCGATTATTTCAGTTTCTGCATACATATCTCCATTGGATAATGTATCCGTTTCTTGCGCAAATAAGCACATTACTAAAAAAAAGCTTATTAGCAGGACGAAAATTGATTTCGTTACATATTTCTTCATTCTATTTTACCTCCATTGGTTTAGAAATTAAAGCTTAAGCCGAATATATAGTTACGGCTATTATTTACATTGCCAGGATTACGGGTCCATTCATCATGGATAAATTGAGTTTCTTCAAATACATATCCCGGATATAATATTTCACTCAAATCAGATCCATCATAATATGGTGAACCTGTTCGTGCCCATACGCTATTAACATTGTTCTTTTTAAACAAATTCTCTATGAGAAGACTGGCACGGATGAATGTAGTCCCACCTGTTGGGAAGTTTTTTGCGATACTCAGATTTGCATTTGAAGTGCTTGGCATCCTTTTACTGTTCGTAGCTAAAAGAGTATCAACTTCTTGGGACATTGGGGTATATGGTCTGCCTGATGAGAATGTATAGTTTACGCTTACTGTGAAATCATCTACGGGGAAAACCCAACTAGTGAATGGAACCATCCACTCCTCACCACGAGCTACTCTAAATATTGCATTAGCGTTGAAAACATGGCGAATATCCCAATCAAGAGGAAATTCACGAAGATTTTGATTTAAATCGTTTGTTGGAGTGTCTGAGTTGTTTCCATTTGCCCAAGCTATTGAATACGCTAGTCCACCACTTATGAAATTAAACATTCGGCGATTGATAGTGAAATCTAGACCACGAGCTGAACCATAGTCCTGTGATTCATACTCATACCACTCTACTGTTGCCTCTTCTTGTGATTGAACTTTTTTTAAACTGACATAATTATAAATATTTTTATAATATGCAGTTATTCCAAGTATATAGTCATCTGACAACAACCTTTGTAAACCTACTTCATATGTGATTGTAATCTGAGGTTCTAATGCTGGATTACCTACTGATATACCTGTTTCTTGATAAGCATCTATTGAATCACGAGTAGTGAATATAAAACGCATCTGAGGTAACTGATTTTGGTAGTTGTAATTAAAATGTATGACATCGCGCTCAGATATCGGATGAGAAACACCTAATCTAGGCGATATCATCAGTTGTGTTCGGTCGCCACTATCAAAATCTTTTTTTCTAAAACTACCATCATCTTGTAAGATATCATAACTCTGTCCCAGATACCATAAATCCATACGAACTCCGGCATTGACTATCATACCTTCCCAATCCATTCTCGATTGGACATAATATGCAAATTGGATTGGATTTGCTCGATAACCATCACGATAACCATGTGAGGCTACTGCAGCTGAATAATAATCTTCAGCTGAATATACTGGGATAGGATTGTCTGGATTATCGGGGTTATATATGTAGCGCTCAGGTATACAATTCTCATCTAAAAATTTATCGTATCTATCATCATAGAAATATAAAAAACTTAAAAGTTGGTTTTTTTGTATATCATGACGGATAATTTCAAAACCAGTCTTTCCACCAATTATTTGGCTATGTTGGTATTCGAAATCAGCTTTAAGGGTTATTTGAGATGCTTCATCATCGATGTAATTATCCCAGATTGTTCCAGGTGCATTAAAAAATCTAACAGGTCGTGAATCTGCTAATCCTTGAATGTTATATTCCCAGTTTACCCTATCTGGAAATCTATCTTCATATACGCGGTCACGGCTATTAGCTATAGGTCTCCAACCATGAAAAGCATAACCATTCTCAGGGATCAATAGCCAGTCACCCAGCAAATACTCATTTCCTTTTATGCCACGAGGTTTTTGGTTAACATTGTTATTGAAATATGATCCTCTAACCTGCAATGTTTTTCGTGCATCAAAAGTGTGATCGTATGTGAACATTACTTGACTCTGACGCGTGTCTATTTCTGCATAATGATCTAGAGCATATCGCCATTGATGGCTGAATGGAGTTCTATAATTTCTATCGCCACGAATTGCAAGCGTAAGCTTTCGGAAATGGTTAAAATTGTAGGTTGTCTTTAGATTTAGATTGTAGCTATTGTTGTTACGATTACCTAGCTCAAATCCTAGAAAACTATCTCTTTCAGAGTAGGGATCGTAAACATCATATACTGAACCAGATAAATACCTTAAATCTTCATTGGCTGAACTCCTATAATGATCCCTAAATCGTGTGTCATCCCACGCAGCTGCTCCATTCAAGAAAAAAGTGAATTTTGAACGAAGTGAGGGATTAAAAAAATATACAGGAAAAGGACCACCTATTGAAAATTTTAACTCATCATAGTTCGATCCATCATTAAATATGTGATCGGTGAGAGCTTCGACTCTACCTTCCCAGTTTTCTGTACCATCTCGAGTGATGATATTAATCATACCTGATTGGGCATTTCCAAATTCTGCAGTAAAACCGCCTGTCATTACCCGCATCTCTGCAACCATATCCATGTCTATTGACATGGCGCGACCTCCATCTACTGGATCTGATACCGACATTCCATCGATTGTCCATACTACCTCGTTGCTACGACCACCACGAACATTCAATGAACCATCAGGTCCTTGATTAACTCCTGCTGTCATTGCAATGGCGCCCTCAATGTCACTCACAGCTACATTGCTTAAGGTTTCTTGTGTCATTGATGTTACTGTTCCTGGTGTTCCAGTATTAAGCATTACATCTTGTGCAACAACAGTAACTATTTCCATATCAACTGTTTCTCTTCGCAACACTATGTTGGGTAATGTTCGGGTATCATCTAAAGATACTCTGACATTTTCAAGTACGTGAGTAGCAAAGCTTATACCCATAACTTGCACAGTATAAACGCCCGGCGTTATGTTGATAATCATAAAACGACCACCAAGATCTGTCACAGTTCCGATTTGAAGTTCTGCTATTATAACATTGATTCCACTCAGACCTTCACCGCTTTCGTTGAGCACACGCCCAGAAAGTCTCCCTGTTGTTTGAGCAAAAAGTGAAACACCAATCAGCAATATATACACTGCGATTAAAAGAAGTTTCTTTTGCATTCATCATCCTCCCTTTGGATAATTATTTTTTTAAACTTTATTTTTGCTAAATATCTATTTTTAATAATGATACCAAAGAATCATTTTTCTTTTTCCACATTCTTTCACCCTATTTGGTAAAGAAAAAAAATATACCCTCTTTTGTCAACTATTTTCCTGAAAAAGTAGAACACAAATTTACTTTTTTTTCTTATTTATTTATTTTATAGTGTGTTAGAAAAAAAATATTTTTAAAAATTCAGCAACACTTTTTTTCCATTATTTTTTCTTTGAATATTTCCGATGATTATGCTGTTATTTTCCTGTAAAAATTCTTCTGATTTCTCTTTTGAGGTTATTATTACAAAGCCTATTCCCATATTAAATGATTTAAATGCTTCGTTTATCTTTATTTCACCCTCTGTAACAAGCCATTGGAACAACGACGGGATTTCCCATGATTTACAATCTATATACGCAATCAAACCTTCGGGGATAATTCTTTTAAGGTTGCCTTCTAGACCGCCACCTGTGATATGTGCCATACCATGTATCATCTCAGGATAAGCCCACTTTTTGAGCATAGGAAAATAGGTCTTGTGGATCTGAAGTAACGAATCTTTGATTGTTGAATTGATTTCTGGCACATAACTATCTATTCCAAGTTTGAGTTTGTCAAAAATAATTTTTCGTGCTAACGTATACCCATTTGTGTGTAATCCATTTGAAGGGTAGCCAATAATCACATCTCCATTTTGGATTTGACTACCAGTGATTAGATTTGATTTCTCCACTAATCCAATTATTGTCCCAACCAAATCAAAATCGTTACCTTGATAAATATCAGGCATTTCAGCCATCTCGCCACCAATCAAGGATAATCCATTTTCTATACACGCTTGAGCCATACCTTCGATTATTATCTTTATTATTTTGACATCTAAACGAGAGACACCTATATAATCTAAAAAAAATTGTGGTATAGCTCCTTGTACAAATATATCGTTTACACAATGATTGATGAGGTCCTGTCCAATCGTGTCATATTTTTTGGCTTTTTGGGCAATTATTAGTTTTGTCCCAACACCATCTGTGCTTGCTACCATGACAGGTTCTTTCCATTTGCTCAAATCTAAATTATAAAGTCCTCCAAAAGAGCCAAGTTCGGTTAATACATTAGAATTGTAAGTTTTTCTTACGATGTTCTTTATTTCAGAGACTGCCTTTTCACCTGCCTCAATATCAACTCCTGATTGTTTATAATCCATACTATTTCCTCTTATATTTACAAAAAAAACTATACTTGCTTTTATGTCAACTATTTTATTTTTTTTAGATTTTGATTTTTTTATAGTATTTCCAGTAACTTCTTTTTTTTTAGTTTCTTAATTCTTAATTCGTAATTCTTAATTCTTAATTCTTAATTCTTAATTCTTAATTCCTATAAATCTATATCCATAATAGTAAACTCTATCCTCTGATTTCTTGTCAATCTCACATTCATCTTTGTATAAGAATCATTATCTATGTCTATCAGCTTGATATCATACTGATTGTTGTGATTTTGAGGGAGAGAAACTCGAACTGAATATCCATTTAATAGAACATCATCTCTCAATAAATCTGTTCCCCAGCTATCTGATGATGATGGGCTGACATAAACAAAAAATATTGTATATCCAGTATTATTATCTATTGTGATATAATCTGTTGAACCAGTCTGTGTTGTTTGACCTTCAGGATACTGGGATGAGTAGTAGTTAGCTGATGAATTTATGCCATCTATATCGTTAAAAGTAAATTCTATTGTTTGATTCGAGGTCAATGAGATACCATTCATAGTGTATGTATCATTGTCCAAATCTATGAGCATTATATCCCATAGACTTCCAGGACTGAAATCTAAGGAGGAAACTGTGAAGTCTTGACCATTCATCAATACATTTGTCCCTAACCTGTCTATTCCCCATGAAGTTGAAGTTGCTGGGCTTACATACAAATAAAATATTGTATATCCTGTTCTGTTGGCTATATGTATAGATGAGGCATTTCTTCTCTCAGATTTTGTACTGTTTATATGTACTGTTGCTTCGATTGCTTGACTCATATTTTGCACGATATTGCTTCTAAAAGTATTATTACCTGGTGTACGAATTGACGGATAAAGAGATGTAGGACCATCTAACAAATCGGATATATGATTACTTTTAACACCAAAATTAATGTTTTGTGGAATTACCCCAGATGATACTAATGTTGCCATGTCACTTAGTTTGTGTGCTGCTACTCCTATTATTGCAAAACTTTCATTAAAAATTGGTCCACCACTGTTACCAGGTTGAACTGGAGCACTTATCTGAAAATATGTCGGATCTGAATTAATGCCACTTCGTGCTGATATTATCCCGTCTGTCAAACGAATGTCTGAACCCAAAATATCACTTAAAGGAAATCCTAAAACATAAACCTTGTCACCAAGAGTCATAGTTTCAAAATCCGCTAAATGAAAATAATAAGGATTAACATAGTCTATCTTTATTAACGCCAAATCTTTGTCGCTCATTATTGATATTATTTCTGCTGGATAGTTAGTGTTTCCTATTTGTATGAATATCTGATCCGCATCTTCAATAACATGATAACAGGTAACAATAACTCCATTACCGTTGATAAAAAATCCTGTCCCTGTCGATGTTTGAGTTTGACTGTATGTGTTTGCATGATAAAGGAACAGAATAAAAACTAAATAGCATAATTTCTTTGCCATAGTATCTCCATTTTTTATTTTTACTATTCATCCTTTTATTTTTGAAAGATCAACACATTATGATATTACTCAATGCCAATCTATCTGACAAATCATAAAAGTTCTTTATATTTCTCGTCAATAAATTAAAATAAGCTTAAATGTCAAGGATTATTTTCTTGTCTATGAAAGGTTACCTTACACATGCCGAAGGTATGTGAAGCTAGGTAGAAAATGATGTAAAACCACAAAGCCGCATCCCGTAGGGATGCAACCAATCAATTGGCATTCGTAGGGAACGCATGTATGCGTTCCGCCTCAATGTAGAATTTAATTAATTGTAAACATACTAT
>WRLO01000065.1 GCA_009777575.1 Candidatus Cloacimonadota bacterium | reverse complement strand
GCTCCTTAATAATTGTCAAATATTCATTAAAAAAGGAGCAACTTTTCTGTAAAAAATGTATAATGGAGAAAAAATGAAAAATAACGAAAAAAGCAATGAATTATGTAACACATACAGCAACGACGGGTATTGGATAGTGGCACGGAGATTGCTTCGGGGGGAGATTCATTGAAGGGACCTCGCAACGACGAGATGGGGGATAGTGGCACGGAGATTGCTTCGGGGGGAGGTTCATGGAAGGAACCTCGCAACGACGGGTATGGGATAGTGGCACGGAGATTGCTTCGGGGGGAGGTTCATGGAAGGGACCTCGCAACGACGGGATGAGGGATAGTGATACGGAGATTGCTTTGGGGGGAGGTTCATTGAAGAGACCTCGCAACGACGGGATGAGGATAGTGACATGGAGATTGCTTCGGGGGGAGATTCATTGAAGGGACCTCGCAACGACGGGATGTGGATAGTAGCACGGAGATTGCTTCGGGGGGAGGTTCATTGAAGGGGTCTCGCAACGACGGGATGGGGGGAGTGGCACGGAGATTGCTTCGGGGGGAGGTTCATTGAAGGGACCTCCCCACGACGGGATGGGGGGAGTGGCACGGAGAATAATAAATTACAATTTACAAATTACAATTTACATAAGATTTGAGAACGCTGATTTTCACAGATTTTCACAGATTTTTTTTGGAATTTGATTATTGAATAGGCATTATCCATTTTCCATTCTTAATTCTTAATTCTCAATTCTTAATTCTTAATTCATAATTATCTTTTTAATATCTAATTTTTGCAAATAAACCTAATGATGAAGTTCTTAAAGTTGGCGAATCAAATGAACCGGTGGAGCCATGAGTAGCGCCATCTGCAGTTATTTTATATTTTCCTTTTGGTTTACCAATTACAGAGTTATTTGAAGAATAGAATCTACAACCCAATAAAAATCCTATATTACCTATAGGTATATCATAACCAATTGCTATCTCATAGCCTATAGAATGTATTTCCAGATTTATTACTCCTCTATAATTACTATCATATATCTCTCCAAATGCATCATATTGATATCTGTCTTCAAAAAATATATAAACATTAGAGTATCCTCCTGTAAAACTTGCTCGAAGAGAAGAGTTTATATTATAAATGTATTTTGTTTTCTCCATTATTATCTTCATTATAATCATAAAGATATTTAGTGTTTGTAAAACCACTACTAATCCCAGCATCAAAATATATCTTTTTTGCATATAATTGACCAGAGAATAAAAAAGTAAGAAACAATGCTAAATATAGATTTTTTATTCTATGGTATCCACGCTTTGAAAAATCATAGAATTTTTGTTAAATGTTTTTTCAATGTTATAATAATTTCTAAGCATAAATTCATCTTTTTCTAAATAACCTTTTCCAAAAAGCTCTTTTTTTCTTAGAATCGCCATAATAGTAGTAATAATAATGATAATAATAGCTATACCCTCTGTAATATTTTTCATGAATAATGCCATTTACAATTATACCAGCAACATTGATATTTATATTTTCTAACATAGTTTGAGTTCTTTGAATGACAGAGCGATCAGTGCTGTTCACCATGATAACCATGACGAGCATATCAACCTTTTTGGCTATGATCATAGCATCGGTGACCGCAATAACAGGAGGTATATCAATGAGAATAAAATCGTATTTGTTTTTTAACGAGCTTATTAACTCGTCACATCTATAGGATGCTATCAATTCAGAGGGATTTGGAGGGATGGCACCACTAGTGATCAAGTCTAAATTTGTTATCCCTGATTTTTTGATAATATTTTCTATTTGAATGTCAGTTTCAGATAAAAAATCACTTGCACCTATGTTTCTTTCTTGTTCAAAAATGTTATGTAACATGGGGCGTCTCAAGTCAAAATCAACAATAATAACTTTTGAGCTCATTTGAGCAAGCGTGATAGCAAGGTTTGCTAAAGAAGTTGATTTTCCTTCGCTGGGTCCTGAGGAAGTAATGGTCATAGAAAGCGGGCCTTTATCTTTTTTTGCTATGATATTTGTTCTTAATGTTCGATAAGCTTCAGCTACAGGCGATTTTGGAGTATAATGAGTAATAAGTCGAATAGATTCATATTTTTCCAATCTATCTGCTTTTGATAAAAAAACATTTTCTTCAGCATAAATAAAACTTTTTTCATTATTCACAATTTTATCATTTAAATCCATAAAGGGAATAGTTCCCATCACTGGATATTTTACATATTTTTCCACATCATCAAGGGTTCTGACTTTTGTGTCAGAAGAGTGTAAAATTAAAGCTACAGATACTGCAATAATTATTCCCAGCATACCGCCTATCAAAAGATTTAATCGTTTGTTTGGTCTAACCGGTAAAGTGGGAATAATAGCCCTGTCAATGATCCTCAAATTTCCCATTCTAGCTTGTTCTGCGACCCTTGCATCTTCTAAATTTTCAGCTAGTAAACTAAATATCTGTTCATCTATTCTATAATTTCTTTGCAATCTTGCTAGTTCCATTTCAGTATCTGGTAAAAAGCTAAGTCTTTCCTCAAAAGTATCTACAATATTTTGATAACTACTCACCCTAGCGGAAGCTAAATTTTCATTCAGTTGTGCAGTTGAAATGCTCTGAATCAAATCATTGCGAAACCCAAAAACATCAATAGACCCTGCTCTAATATCCAATGTCTTCCTTATTTCTTCATCAAGTGTATTTGTGGCATTTTCAAGAGCTCTGTTCAACCTAATGATTTCAGGATGAGTCGGCGAATACTCGTTGTTGTTCATCAGAGTAGTGATTCTCGACATGATTCTGACTACTTCTGCTTTCAATTGTTCAATAAAAGGAGTTGAAATAGACAAAGATACAGATAATAAGAGCGAATCTTGAATAGAAAGTTCATTTTGTAAAAAATCAAGATTGTTTTTTGCTATTGTATATTCAGCCTGTGCTGACAATAAATTTGCGTTTGCTATTGCTGATCTTTCTATCAAATGATCTGTTTCAATGGACAATTGAAAAACACCTGTTTCTACTTTAAAATTTCTTAAATCCTCTTCTGAAATCTGTAGTCTTCGAATAACTAATTCAAGCTGAGATTCAAGAAATTCTCGAGCATTAGTAAATTCCAATCTAGCAAATTGTGTATTTTGTTGAATTAAAGCATCAGCTATAGCATTGGCAACAATCATAGCCTCTAGTGGATCTGTTGATTGATAAGAAATAGAAATGGTGTCTGTTTCTCTGCTAGTTGAGGTATTCATCCATTTTCTGATATGAAGTAAAGGATCATAATTTTCACTATCATCAGCAGTTATCAATGGAAAAATCTCGTAACCAGGATGTCTTTCTATGTATTGTAAAGCGAGATTTAAGACAGGTCTACTATTTAATATAGCTATAGTATTATTGATACTTGATCTAGATAAACCTCCATAAGTAAACATAAAAAAATCTTGAGCTGGATTTCTATCATCCAAAAGAACTACAGAAGTCGCTTCATAAATCTTGGGGCGAGTAGATGTATAAACTATTGTTAATACGAGTGTTAAGAGTATGATAAATAATACTAACCATTTATAAAATAGTATTATTTTAAGATATTCGAGCATTGAGATTTCATTATTTGTATCGTTATTCATTTAAAATCCTTAAAACAAAGCTCTTATAGTAAAATAAACACTCAGTGTTATTGCTACTTGTGAAAGAAAGGTTACTACCCTACTAAAGGCATAAAACGATGTTCCTTGCACTATTACAGTATCACCCGGCATAAGTCTCGGTATCAGATTATAATCTCCAGTTTCTATATATTTTTTCATATCTACGGTGATTATCTGTTCTTCGCCTAAAGTAGAATTTCTGACTATCCGCACAGATTTTAGCCTTGCATCTTCAGTAGGACCACCTGCTAAAGAAATGAGTGTCAATACATCAGTATCATCTGGGACAATATAAAGACCGGGTCTTTCAACTTGTCCCCAGATATAAGTGAGTATATTCAGTTGATCTGACTCATTCATCGTTCCAGAAAAATTATATGCTGCTGTGTTAGGAACAATGGGAGAATTTCCTGTATTCTGAGCAAATAAAACACCAATCAGAATAAATGATATTAATAATAAAAAAATTCTATTTTTCAATCAGAACTCCTAGAACATATAGAACCACTATCATCTCCCTACATAAATCAATTTTCTGGTCTGTAACAATTGGTGTCCTTCCATATTTTCAATATTTACATAAAGAGGATAAACACCAGGTCTGACTAGGTTGTTATTATCGTCGAAACCATTCCAGATAAAACTATACTCACCGGGCAGTGTCATTTTATCAGCTAATTTTATAATTTCTCTCCCTTTTATATCAAAAACCCTCACATCTGCTCTCATTCTTTGCTCAGCAACCTTTATCATAATTATACTATGCTCTCCTCTGTATGGCGAGAAAGGATTATTCTCTATTTCCAAAGAAGAAATAGTTGGTATTAAGTTCATAAAGACTGAGTTTGGTCTACCGGGAGTTGAACCAACCAAAGAACCAGTCCAGTTTTGCACATTGGGGGGCAATATAGGAGAAATTCTCTCCGCTGATTCACCTCTTCTTACCGAAAATGCAGGAGTGTAAGCAAATTCTTCGTAAATATTGTTGTCATAATCCTTTAATAACAATTCTTGACCAGCATTTAACAAAGTTCTAAGTCCAGTAAAAATAGGTATATTTTCAGGAATATCATAGTTATCTCTCATAAAGATAATATTTACAGCATTGGTTGTTAATAATGCGAAATCACCTTCCCAATGCGGTATATGGATAGAATCAGTTCTAGCAAAGAATTTCAAGCCTTCTACAGGCAAACTATCTCTGAGTTTGAAAAATTCTACCCATATAGGTTCTCCTGTAAAAGGTTGGAACATAATTTCGTTTATTACTGCTGGTGGATTTTCATGCAAAAAAAACAAAGTATATTGGTCATTTTCGTTACCAAAAATAAGTTTATACATGTAATAATGATATCCTCGCTCTGTGGGATGTAAGGTCAAAATCATTTCTTCAAGTTCATCGGTAATAAAAATAGGGATTTCATCTAAATATTCAAATTCCAACATGCTCTCATGTCTGTGATAAACTAATAAATCAGCTTCTATATAACTTGTCAACCCAATGTTTTCGATACTAATTCTATGCTCTAAAAAATTTCCTTGAACAAAAATATTTACAGAATTGATTTTTGCGTCAATATCAGCAGGGGTTTGACTGTTTTTAGATAGTGGCGAAGAGCCTATTTCGGTCATATTGTAAGCCCATTGCACATTATCATCTAACCAAGGATTAACTCTTTCCAGTGAGCGACCTCGCATGCTTGACACACCTACATAAGATACACTATCGATTTTTGTATATTCATCAAAAAAAAGTTCTATAGTTTCAGCAGTATTATTTAATACAGCCCAAGTATTAGTTTGAATTACTTTTCTTAAATCTAAAAATGGGTGAGCATCCTCAAATAGATCTTTATTTTGAGTTATTATCAAATAATCCTGTGGTTCGATAACTGCACTAAAATACGCGATTGCACCAGCAGCATCCATCACAAAGGCATTTTGGACGATCAAAACATCATCAGATCTATTAAAAAATTCAATCCATTCAGGTTCGGATGTCAGAGGTTGAAATTGTATTTCATTTATTATCAGAGGTTTGAAACCATACCAATAACCAAAATGTTTTATATTGTTCGAGATATCCACATCTTGTGGATAATTTATTTCAGCCTTAAAATAATTCATAGAGTTTAATAGTAAATTAACCTCAATAGTAAAATCAGCTATGTTATTTATAAATAATAGATTAGGTGTAGTATCATAAATAATATTTTCGTTTAAAATAACCTGTAAATTGATAAGAGATTTATCCACAATATCTGTGGATAAATCGTGGATAACTATGTGGATATTGTGATTGTTTCTGCTTTCTGTAATATATAAATCAATTATTGCAAGGTCAAAATATATAAAATTTGGTCCCTTGGGAGTGGGAGTTTCAGCGATTGACCAGTCCGAAACACTATTAGAATCATAACCATTGGGCTTCCTTGCCAATGATCTGCCCTCAGGGGGACGAGGAGCAAAATTTATTGCCGGGTCATCTACATCGTCTGGTAAATTGTTATTATTTGGGCTACTATATAAAACGGTATCTTTATAACGACCGTCATTCGAAACAATTCTTGCTCCAACGGTATTATTCATACCAGCTTGTAGATTTAAGTTTGAAACTCTATAATCAGCAAACTCTACTTGATTTTCACCAATAACAATGTATTCATCAGGTTGAATAATGACATCAGAAAAGGTAAATACTGTCGTAAATGTATTCCCAGCTGTTTGAATCTGCCAGCGATTTAATGAATAGGGATATACACTGGGATTGTATATCTCTATCCAGCGACGACCTGCACTAACACCTGGTAAATTTGGCATAATTTCATTTATAACAGGCATTTCCTGTGAATACATGAAGATATAACTAAAAAAAACAATAAAAAATAATAATTTTTTCATATCAAGTAAAAATAAATTTTTGAGGTTTAAAAGTCAAGCGAAAAGTGAAAAACTAAGTATTTTAATTATTGTACCTACTTTTAAAACTGTTCTAAAATCTTTATTCTTTTATGTATACAGGGATGAGTGGCAAATATAGATGACAGAAATGATTGCTCGTTTGGGTTATGCTCTATAAACAGCTGAGCTACAGTAGATTCATGTTTTTTGCTTAGAGAGGAATTTCCTGATATTTTTCTCAAGGCACTTGCGAGAGCCAATGGGTTACGAGTCAGCCATGTAGCTCCTACATCAGCTAAATATTCTCTTTTTCTACTGATAGAAAATCGAATAATTGTCGAAAACAAATATCCAATAAATGCAAGTGCTACAATAATCAGCATTACAAGTGCAACTCCTATACTTGATTTTCCGCGACTTCTTTTAAAAAGTCCCCCAGAAACTCTAAGAAAACGAAAAGACATTTGAGCAATAAGGGCAAAAATTCCTACAAAAACTATAGAGATTATTAATACTTGGACATCATGATTGCGTATATGGGTTAGTTCATGAGCTATAACTCCTTCTAATTCGCTGTCATTGAGTTCATTAATAATACCACTAGTGAGAGTTACAGTATACGATTTTTGACTGACACCGCTCGCAAAAGCATTTAAAGCAGGATCATCAACGATATGTATTTGAGGCATTGTCATTCCACAAGAAATACAAAGATTTTCTACTAAATTGTATACTCTAGGGTTTTCAGAACGCAAAAGTGTTCTTGCTCCCGTAGCAAAATCAATTATTTTTACATTTGTAATATATGCTATAACAAACCATATTCCTACGCCAACTAGGACATACAAAAAAAGAGAAAAAAACCTTTCACTAGCAATATCAACATCAAAATTACTTGAAAAATAACACCCCAGAAAAAGTAATACAAGAAGTAGCAATGGAAAAGTCATCAAAAGAATTACGGATTTCGTATTATTCCGTTTTTGTTGAATAGCCATACCAACATACTTCATAAATCAAACTCCGAAATTTTTTTCTTATTCCATTATTATCTTATACATTTCTATATTCATTAAAATTTGACTTTAGGTGCTTCGCTGACTACAGCTCTATCAGCCCCTAAATCAAAGAACACTTCTTTATGAAATCCAAACATATTAGCTAACAAATTAGCAGGAAATTTCTGGATTTGGGTATTATATTCTTTTGTTGTTGAATTGAAGAAACGTCTACTCGCTGCGATTTTGTTTTCAATATCTGAAATTTCATCTTGGAGTTTAAGAAAGTTCTCATTGGCTTTGAGATCTGGATAGCGCTCAATGCTTACTTTTAATCCTTGTAATGCTGAACCAAGCAAATTTTCAGACGCTATCTTTTCATCGATAGTTCGTGCATTCATTGCACCTGATCTCGCTTCTGTTACGGCTATTAAGGTCGATGCTTCATGTTGCATATAACCTTTGACTGCTTCCACTAGATTGGGTATCAGATCATGTCGTTGACGGAGCTGAACATCCATGTCTGCAAAGGATTTTTCTCTATTATTACGAAGGCTTACCATATTATTATACATACCGATTATGGAAAACACTATCACAATAATGGCTATTATACAAATTATTAATATCATAATTCGCTCCTTGATTTTAATGTAGAACCTTTAAATTATTTTGAGCTTTTTTGTCAATTAGTTTTTTTAAAGCAATTTTTATGATTTTGTCTTACAGAAACATATTAAAATGTGTCTATTTTAGTAGCTTTTAATTATTTCTCGCATTTTGCCAATACCCTCAGAATCCTCCATTATACCTCATCAACTAAAAGAATAAATATATCTGTATTGTAACAAATACTATTATACATAGTTTTATATATTAACTCGATGTAAGTATCCTAATTAGGGTTACTATCATTTTTAATAAAGAAAAAGAGGAGGGAAAAATGGACAAATCGTTTTCAGATAATGCATATTCAACCAAGATACCAAAGATTGCGCCTTCATTATTGTCCGCTGATTTTTGTTGTTTAAAATCAGAAATTAAGAGCATTCATGATGCTGGCGGCGATCTACTGCATTTAGACATAATGGATGGGCATTTTGTCCCTAATTTGACATTTGGATTACCTGTTATTGAAGCGATTGCGAAAGTCTCGCAAATACCTTTAGACGCTCATTTGATGGTAATGAACCCCGATTTATACATAGAACCACTTGCAAAAATAGGTATAAAATATTTATCCTTTCACCAAGAAGTAGTTCATCATTCACATAGAATGATTCAAAAAATTAAAGATTTTGGTATGAAAGCAGGCATAGCACTAAACCCAGGAACACCTATTTCTACTATTCTTGATTTATTGATGGATGTAGATTTTGTGTTGATAATGAGCGTAAATCCTGGTTTTGGTGGTCAAAAATTTATAAAAACCAGCATAAAAAAGGTTCAATTCTTAAATAATTTTAGGAAAGAGAATCAGTTAAAATATGAGATTGAAATCGATGGCGGTATCAATGCAGAGACAATAAAGCCTCTGATTCCAGCAGGAATTGACATCGTAGTAGCTGGTTCATATGTCTTTCAAAGTGACGATTATCAAAAAGCAATAAGGAGATTAAAAAATGTTTAGTAATTTGTCAGAAAAGCTCGACTCAATATTTAAAAATATCAAAGGAATGGGTAAATTATCTGAGAAGAATATAGCAGATACCATGCGAGAAATTCGTATGGCATTACTAGAAGCAGATGTAAATTTTCGGATTGTAAAAAATTTCATTGCAGAAATAGAAAAAAGAGCTGTAGGTCAAGAAGTAATGAAAAGTCTACAGCCTGGGCATCAAGTTGTAAAAATTGTGCATGAACAACTAATTTCCCTAATGGATAATACCGATGTAAAGGTTGATGTCCCAAACAATAAATTGACAAAAATTATGATGGTAGGCTTACAAGGCTCCGGGAAAACTACTGCTAGTGCGAAGCTTGCACATTTCTTCCGTAAAAAAAACAATGTCAAACCAGCTATGGTGGCTTGCGATATTTACCGTCCAGCAGCAATTCATCAATTAGAAGTGCTTGGAAAACAGATAGATGTTCCTGTCATTAGTGATTTAAATCAAAAAGATGTAGTGAAGATTGCTGACAAAGCTCTAAATTGGGTAAAAAATCAAAATATCCAATTGTTGATTTTTGATACTGCCGGTCGTTTACATATAGACGAACAGATGATGGAAGAAGTCCGAAAATTGAAAAATATGGTAGAGCCTGACTATATATTTTTTGTCGCCGATGCAATGACCGGTCAAGATGCAGTCAATGTAGCAAAAGAATTTAACAATATGCTTGATTTTACAGGCGTATTACTTACAAAGCTCGATGGCGACTCACGAGGTGGTGCAGCACTTTCGATTAAAGCTGTAACCAATAAACCTGTATTATATGTAGGTATAGGAGAAAAAATACCTGATTTAGAGGCATTTCATGCTGATAGGATGGCTTCTCGTATTCTTGGAATGGGTGATGTTCTCAGCTTGATTGAAAAGGCGCAAGATGCTATTGATGACGAAGAAGCAGAAAAACTTGCGAAAAGAATGATGAAAAATCAATTTACTTTCAACGATTTTCTAGCTCAACTTCAACAGATAAAAAAACTTGGTCCTTTAGACGGGATTTTGAAAATGATACCTGGAATAAATCATGCAGCCATTAAAGATGTTAAACTTGAAGATAGTCAGGTAAAAAAAGTCGAAGCAATCATTAGATCAATGACAAACAAAGAAAGAGAAACTCCTAATATCATTAATGGTAGCCGCAGAATAAGGATTTCTAAAGGAAGCGGGACAACTGTTCAAGATGTAAATAGGCTTCTGCGTCAATTTGATGAAATGAAACAAATGATGAAGAAAATGTCCTCATCAAAGGCTATGAGAAATATGAAATTTCCTTTTTGATATATTAAACTAATCCTCGTTTAATCAATCTATGATACCTTCACCCACACCATCCATGCATAAAAACAACACATCCCTTTTCTCTGTGTTCTCTGTCGGTTCAAGAGATTGCTCGCAGAATTACGATTTAACCCTCTGTGTTAAAATCTCTTTGTTTGCTCTCATTTTCTCTGTGGGCGGACATCTGCGTAGCCTCAAATCTCTCGAACTGCTCACATTTGTGAAATTGTTTTGGAGTTAAAAATCATATCTTTTCATCTTATCAAGCAATTTTTCTATCTCTGATACATAATCTTTTATAGCTTCTACTAACATTATAGAATTTTTACTATCTATTGTGCTATAAAATGCCCAACCTTCGAGAGATTCGAGGATATTGCCAAAGATAATTACATCTTTGGGAAGAACCTGAATATGATATATCTTGTCTTGATTTGCAGTTATTTTTTCGTATACTATATCAAAGTTTAGCATTGTTTCTTAAAACCATTCCAACTACTTTTTCAATATGATCAGCGAACACAAAATCGATATTTTCCTTTGCTTCTGGTTTTATTTCTTCAAAATCTTTTTTATTACCTTCAGGTAAAATAACTTTTTTGAAACCATATCTCTGAGCAGCCACAATTTTTTCAGTCAATCCTCCGACAGATAAAATCTTTCCGGTCAATGATATTTCACCGGTCATGGCATAAGTATGATCAAAAGGTTTGTTAGCAAAGACTGAAATGATAGCCATTGCAAGCACTACGCCAGCAGAAGGACCATCTTTAGGAACTGCTCCTTCTGGGATATGGACATGAAGGTCATATTTCTTGAATACATCTGTTTTTATCCCCCATATCTTATGGTTTTTTCTGATCAAACTCATGGCAGCTTTTGCCGACTCATTCATTACTTTGCCAATATTACCCGTCATTTGAAACTTACCATTACCTTCGTATTTTGTCACTTCAACCGGTAATACATCACCACCAACCGGTGTCCAAGCGAGTCCATAAGCTATTCCCACAGCGTCCTTTCTTAAAAAATCCTTATCAGAAAATATTGGAACTCCCAGAAACTCTTTCAAAATTTTTTCATTGATAGTTACACTTTTTTTTATCTCTTTTTTTAAATGTTTTTTGATTGCCTTTCTATATAACGCATTAACATGCCTTTCCAGCTCTCTGACTCCAGCTTCAGCTGTATAATTTCTGATTATAGTTCTTATTATTGAATCAGGAATATTTATTTTTAGTTTTTTGCCTGTATCAAATTCTTTGATTTTTTTGGGTAAAAGATAGTCTTTACAAATGAAGTTTTTTTCATGCTCAGTATAACTAGAAAGTTTGATAATCTCCATTCTGTCTCGCAATGCCACAGGGATAGTAGCGAGATTGTTTGCGGTGGCAATGAAAAATACCTTCGATAAATCAAAGCCAAAATCAAGATAATGATCCCTAAAACTATTATTTTGTTCAGGGTCAAGGACTTCGAGTAGTGCGGAAGATGGGTCGCCCTTATAATCATGTCCAAGTTTATCGATTTCATCTATCATTATTAATGTATTTACTGTTCCTGCTTTTTTAAGAGATTGGATGATTATACCCGGCATTGACCCTATATATGTTTTTCTATGTCCTCTAATCTCAGATTCGTCAGTGACGCCTCCAACAGAAAGCCTAATAAATTCTCTTCCCAATGCTCTAGCAATTGATTTGCCTAATGATGTTTTACCTACTCCCGGCGGACCTATAAAACAAAGTATTTGAGCTTTGCTCTGGACATTAAACTGCATTACTGCAAGATATTCCAAAATCCTTTCTTTTATTTTTTCCAATCCATAATGGTCTTGATTTAAGATATCTTCTGCTTGATTTATATCTATAGTTTTTATTACTGGAACTTCCCAAGGCAGATCAACCACCCATGATAGGTAATTATAACACACAAAATACTCCGGCGAATGAGTCGGTATCCTCATAAGTTTTTTTAGTTCATCATCAGTTTTCTTTTTTGCTTCTTCGGACAATGGAAGATTAGCAATTTTTTCCTTAAAAAGTAGGACTTCTGTCTGAGCATCGGCGCTTATTCCCAATTCTTTTTGAATCGTTTTTAGTTGTTCGTATAAAAAATGCTCTCTCTGCATTTTGGTCAATTTTCCATAGACTTGATTGTCTATTGACTTTTGCAACCTTATAAATTCTGATTTTTCCCCTATAAGCATCAGAACTTTTCTTGCTTTTTCACCAAAATCATTCATCGCAATAATATTTTGCCTTTCTTCTACACTTAAATCTACATTCATACAAACAAAATATAATATATCGTGTAAATCTTCTAGTTCATGTAAATGAGTCAATATGTCTGGTTTTGAGTTTTTAATAAGCCGTAAATAGTTGCCACACTCTGATATAAGTTTTTCTTTCAAAACAAGTTTTTCAATGCTCGTTTCTTCTTTTTCTTTGATTATATTTCCAAAAGCATATAAACACGACCGTTTTGTCGTAATATAAGTAGTCTTAAATCTATCTTCTCCACAAAGTAATACTCTGATTTTTTTATCAGGCATTTTGATGATTTGAGTAATCCTACATATAAATCCTATATCGTATAGATTTTCTGGGCTAGGATATTCCTTGTTCAGACTCTGTTTCTGCATTAAACACAATATTTTACCTTCAAAATCTACTACTGATGACTCGATTGCTTCCAATGATTCTGGTAAGCCCACAATTACTGGCATTACCATTTTTGGAAAAATATGCATATCCTTTAATGGCAATACTGGTAATATAATTTCTTGATCTGTTTGATTCATACTTTCTCCTTTATTTTCAGTGAAACACCTTCTCCACAATTTCTACAAAAATCAAATAATTTCCTATTTTTTAGGATCGTTTGCCTAAAAATTGTCATTCTTTCTGATTTCCATAAATCAATAAATCTCCATTTTGAGACATTTCCTATTTTATACTCGATATCTTTATCAAAACAGCATACTGACATCTCACCGTTCCAGTTTATTACTGGTTGAGTCCAAATCCTTATACAACGGTTCTTTATCCCAAATTTTAGTTCAAAATTGTCACCAGTTATCTTGTATCTTCTATATTTTGGATTTATAGGTAGGAAATTTTGGATATCTTCTTTGGAATATATCTGCACTGTTTTTAATACAAGAGCATCAAAAGCAAGCTCTTGGGTCATTTTTTTTATTTTTTCTATCTCATTTTCATTGTGTTTCATTACTAAAAATTGGTTGATTATTTGTAAATTTGGTTTTTTACCTTTATAAATCATCTCTGAATCGTTTTTGTTTTTGATTTCTGTTTTAAAACTTGTGATTTCTTTTCTCAAAGCCTTGACATTTTTCATGACTTTTTCTAAATCACCATTTTCACGATATTTATTATATGTTTCTTGAGTAGCTCCATCGATTGATATCAACATCATATCCAAACCAGAACGAACTATATCCCTCGCTTCAGGCATCATATTCGCATTGGTTGAAGTCATCAAATACAGATTTTTTTTGTGAGCATATTCAACCATATCGAGAAAATAATCGTTTAAAAAAGGTTCACCTTGATTCCAAAGCAATAACATGAATGCATGTTTTTCTATTTCATCTATGATATCTTTGAACAATGAAAGACTCATATATCCTTTCTCACGCTGCAATAATCCAGCTCCTGATGGACATAATGGGCATCTTAGATTGCAAATATTGGTAGGCTCTATCATCACGATAGGGGGATAACCCCATACAATTGGTCTTTTTACAATCAATGATATTCCATATGATAATACTACTTTTATAGCATTAAAAAACCTTCGCCATGTAAATGATTTGATGATTAAATATATAATTGTTTTCATTTTTATTGTAATACTATTCCTCGTTTAAATTGTAACTCGAACTTTCTAGTTCGAGCATTAATATCAATCGTCAGATGGAAATCTGATGCTACATTCTAAACGAGGGTTAGTGTAAACCTCACAAATGATTATACACAAAACAAGTGTATCTATTTTAATTTTAAACTCAGGATTTCTTATATTCTAAAAATATATGTCTGCATAATATTTTATTATATTTTTATATGATTGTCCAGAATTTCGATATTTTCACCTTTTATTTTTAATATGCCTATACCGCGATTGATGGCATCAATTTCGACTCCATCTTCAAAAGATAGACCTCCAAGACCCAACAAAAATTTATGTTTAGAATATTCTGGGAATAGTTGTTTAAAAATACTTATTTTTCTATTGATCAAATCCTCTGCATGTCCTGTGCGTGCTCTAAATTTTATTTCAATCAAGCCTATAGTGTCGCCATTATACAAGACAACATCATATTCACCTCTTATTTTTGTGCCATCTGGTAGTTTTCTAGATCTTGTTACAGACTTATCAATTTGGTCAAAATCTACACCCCAAAAACTCATTGTATTAAGTAATGAACTATAAAAATACGCCTCTGAAAGCATTCCATTACTTTCACTTATACCTCTTGTTTCTGCTCTCAATTCAGCTATACCTTTAGATGTTTTTTCGACTTGAGCTGTCATACTAGCCATGAGTAGATCCAATTTTCTCATTCTTTCATCAGCTTCTTTTCTTGTTTTTTCAGCTTCTTTTTCTCTATCTCTTACAATCCTATCCAAAGTAGCATTGATTTCTGTTATTGCCATTCCGAATTTATCCATTTTTTACTCCAATTTATGCTTTTTTTGCAATAAAATAAAAATCGTATTTTTTGTCAAGAGAATATTGGAAAACATAATTGGAAAACATTGTTAATCTACTGCCTAGTATGAGTGGTAGGATATTCTTTTGATAAAAATGATTTAAAAGAAGCATTAAATAGAGGTGTGGGAATTTTGAAGTTAGTAGTTGAGAATGTAGAAGTGCAAGACAAGCATTTGATAGTTTATTTATACCGTTTATAAAGCCCCCCATTATCCTCCATACCGCCCCTTACCACATACATTTGGGGGGATGTGTAGGGGAGGGGAGATAACGGGAACAGGAGGATAATTTATGGGGGGGGACTATAACATTTTATAATCAAAATCATGCTAAAACATGATTTCTTGAAAAAAGTGTCTATTTCAAGAGCACCATACTCCTTGTGTATACAAAATTTTCAGACTGCATTTGATAAAAATAGACTCCGCTACTGACTACTCTTCCATTTTCATCTTTTCCGTCCCAAAAGACTCTATAAGAGCCAGCCTTAAAAGATTCATTGGTTATATTTCGAACTCTTTGACCTCTAACATTGTAAATATCGATTTGCACATTTGATTCTATCGATAAATCAAATACAATTGTCGTAGACTGATTGAATGGATTTGGGAAATTACCTCTCAAGGCTGTGATATAAAGATCATCTATTTCTTCATATTCTGCTGAGACCATAATAACTTCGATTGATGCAGCTTCTGATAGACCATCAGCGTATACAGCGACTACAGAATAAAGATAAACTCCTTCTGGAACATCAAAATTTGTGAAATTTGTGCTTATTATCAAGTCGGATATTGGGACTTCATCAAGGTATACATAATATCCTGTTAAGGGGTTTGGAGTTCTGATTTCTGAGATACTTGATACTTCATTTAATCGCCCTTTTTGAGGAGGAGAAAAGGGGATTGATGAAGCTATGCTTCTCTCATTTCTCAAATCTCTAACCCCCAAAACAGGTGCTTTCCAACTTAAAAAAACATCTTTACCATCCTCAATTGAATAACTCAAATCAGTTGGAGGCGGGAAGTCTTTTTCAATATCAAAACCACCAGAAGAATGTATAACAACTCCATCCAAGCCTATAAAATTCATATCAAATGAATCAAAATGTCTCCATGCTACATAGATTTTTTTCCCAGCATAAGAAGATAAATCTATATTTCTTACTGACCATTGTGATGTTTCATTGGAAAAAGTTTCAGTGTGTATTGAAACAAATTGTTCTGGATTAGGAGTCGTTTCGGATATCATTACAGAATAGGTCTCTTCAGGAAAACTGGGGTCACTTCTGACCCAAAACCTTAGGTTCACTATTGCCTCATGCATTAATGATACTTGTGGAGTTATCAAGTAATTATCTGGTTCTAAAGGTAACCAATAACCGCCTCCTACATGATATGCCGATTGAGACAAGGTCAATTTCTGTCCAAAAACTGTAGGCAAATCATCTACATGAATCCAATTCCAACCATCACCATCATTATCTATTATTATCCAATCTTTAGGAGGGAAAAAATTATCCTCAAAACTTTCTGATAAAACTATGTTAATCGCCATAAAAATTGCCTCATACTCAAAAGGATTGGTATCAATGATCAAATTTGAATTTGTATAAGGCAAATATGTATTATGAGTTATACTTAGTGAATAATCTCCTCGCCAAACTGAGGGAAAATAAGCAACATTGCCTATAGGAGTAGTTTGATAGACATGATCTGGATTTTCGTTGTTGTTTACTAACCTCACAATCGCATTTTCAGCTATCTCTTCATTGTCGGTCAAAAGAGTTATGCTTACACGCGAAGTTTTATTCGGAGAGACAATATTCGAAAATACAGGGAAAGACTGATTATTGTTCGAATAAACTGCTTTTATTGCATACCTAAACTCTCCAGAAGTTAGAGGCTGCCATGTAGGGTCATCAAAATGTGTATTTGTTATGTTTTCTGCGATGATGGTCCATGCGGATTCATCATTTAGATCATTTACATTGGCTCTCCAAATATTGTAACCTTGTAGATATCTTGCATCATCAGAAATAGTGACTTTTTCTAAATCTGCATTTCTGAAATATGTATTATTTAAGTTCATCAAAAATGGTTGTGAAGTCATAGGATTTATTCCTTCTGCATAGCCTTTTATCAACCAATTGAAAGGTAGGGGATTAATTGTATTCAATGCTTGCATGTATAACCATAAACCTTGATAAAACAACAAATTTCCATATCCATGCACTTGAGGTCCAAAGTCAACGCCTGCTGGATGACCTGTAGGCGTGATTATATGCACACCAATCCATAATTCCCCAGCAGTGGGGATGGATATCTCTGACGATAATACGATGTCATTCCATGCCTCCCATGTCAAAGATTCTGAAGAAATTGGCTGTTCATGAACCAATACCCCCGGATTTAAAGGATTATCTGACCCTCCAGTAAATATTCTGATAGAATAACTAGCATCTCGCATAGGAACAAACGAGACTGTTGTCAAGCTAGCACCAGAAACTCCAAAGATTTGAAGTTGTTCTTGAGTAAATCTCTGCACCATTGTGAAAGTAGCTGGACTATTCGTTCCCACACCTGTATTTATCACATTCTGAGCATGGGAAAACCATTCATTGCCTACCATTGGTTCACGCCAAGTAAGGTTTATATCCGTTGTAAAATCTGAGGCGATTACATCACTGGGAGGATTTAATCTTTCGTCTAAGTAAATCGGTTCAAGAAAAATATCATTTTCGTTTGAAATGGATAAAACTTGTGTATATCTATTATACCCCTGCTTTGTGATAGTGAGAGTATAATCGTTGTTTATGTATACACCAGAAATAGTAAAATTTCCAGATGAGTTTGTTTGTGTTTGATATTCTTCGTTGCCTGTCAATAAAACTAAAGCACTCTCTAAACCTGCCATTGTGTCAGTGCCTCGAACAGTTCCAGATACTGAAATCAATGGTGTAGGATGCATGACAATATTCAGGATATTATCTTCATTTGCCAAAATCACAACATTGGGGATTATAATATCTAAATACCCTTGTTTTCTTGCATAGACAGTATATGTTCCACTAGTTATGTAGGAGATTGAATATTGACCAAGATGATTTGTAATATCTTGAAATATCGTGTCTTCTATACTTACTAAAACTCCTTCTAAATCTATCCCAGTATCATTTTTAACTACTCCAGAAAGGCTACCAATCCCACCTGTAGATAGCATTAGAGATATATTGGCTATACGCGTCTGCCTTGTTCCTGCTGGTAAACCTTGAGGTGGGTTCACGATATAAGATGTTGAATTAAAATGGAGGCTTCTATTTTGGTTGCCAGTTGTAGAAAGTAACCATCTATTACCAGATTTCCAGTATGTTGTATATATTCGATGGTTCATTATCACCAAATTGCCACCTTCATATAAAAATGGTTCATCCAAGGGAATGAGTATATCTACTACACCTGCTATATCAACTGGTAAAAGACCATTATAAACTAAAGTTAATTCATTGTAAGGAATCCAACTCTCGTTGTCTGGGAAAGTGTTCATTGATGTTGTTCCCATATAGATGCGAACTGGCATTTGTTGTGTGATATTGCCCATACCATTGAAAGTATAGGTTAAATGAGTTATAAAACCCGATGTATTGATTTCATTTTCTAAATAAATGATTTGGGAAACTCCATTTTCCAAGCCAAAGCTAAAAGGAAAAGGACTATCATATATTGTGCTATTGGGGTCGCCAATATATATTTGAGCAAAACCTGCTGGCATGACATCAATAGTCATAGTTTCTGTTTGGTTGTTTGAAATATTAGTATCAGCTTCCCAATGTATGTCGCCATAAATTGTCATTATTCCAGTTTGTGCAGGCGTGAAAGTAACTGAGATATTTGCTATCTCATTCGGTGCTAACTCAACTCCTCCCACAGATGAAAGGACATTTTGACCACTCATCAATCGGACAAAATAACCATCAGCTGGCAGACTTCCGACATTTTTAATTTGTATAGTATAGACCGTTTCTACACCTAAAGTTGGGTTTTGTTGGCCAGATAATACCAATGCTTCAAGGTCATATAATTCAGGGATAGTTACAGAAATATCATCTATAAATATTGAATATTGAGCTTCAGTTGTATGATGCCTAAAGGCAATATAAATAGTCTGTCCAGCAAAATCTTCTAGACTTAAAAATCTTTCACTCCAGGTTGTATTGACTGCTGTCAGAGTTTCTGTAAAAATTGCTGTAAAGGCTGAAACTGTAGGTGTAGTTGTTGATACCATGATTGAATATGTTTCTCCTGCTGCCCAGTTTATCAGAGTTCGAACATACCAGTGAAGATAAGCTACATCGGTAGGTAAACTCAAAGCGGGAGTAATCATATAATTGTCAGGGGTCAATTCTATAAAAGGGACTCCAGGGATAAAGGTTTCTCCCATCACTGCCCCGATTCCTGAATTTGTTGGATATGATGTTGATGTGATTCGATACCAATTATATCCATCTCCGTCAGCGTCAATCAAGTTCCAGCCCGCTGGTGGAAACGTAGTCCCTTCAAAACCTTCTTCAAAAGGGAATGTTGTTATCAGTGTAACTGATTTTTCATCGTCAATATCTTGACTTGTTAATAAATTGAACATCGAATTCAAAATAATAACTATAAGAAATAGTGATTTGGAAAAGTAGATTAATAGCTTTTTCATAAAATACTCCTTTCTCTTAAAATAATGTATTTTTTTGGAGGGTAGGCTATTACTGCCATCATTTAAAAACATTTGTTTATATAAGTGTAAAAATATTTGAAATGGTTAGAAAATTTTTTTTGTCGCCTTTGCCGCTCTTTGCAAGAGATAAACTAGACCCATAAATTTTACTTGTAAAATCACTAGATAGATTTCAATCAGAAGTGATTTTATTATATTCAAAAGATTTTGTCTTTGATATGACTGACTTTGGAGGACTTGCTTGGAAATATAAGGATTTAACAGAAATTAGATTAGGTATTTATGACAAAAATTTTAGTGCTGGAATTGGATTGAATCTATTTAGTTTTAATATAGATTATGCTTTTTTAACGAATAATCTGGGAAATACAAATAGGATTGGAATAGGATATCGATTTTGAAGAGGCTGTCGTATAATAGATTTTCCTTGTCATTCCGAGCGTACCCTTGTCATTCCGAGCGCAGCGAGGAATCTCATCATATTAGTTTAATAACTTCCGAGATTCTTCACTCCGTTCAGAATGACAAATATTCACGGAATTGGACTTTGCAGAGAGGGATCATAAATGACTGCTGTCTGAGAACCCATATTTGTAGTGGCGTATTGCTTACGCCTTATTTTCGATGCGAGTACAAGAGGTTTTGTAGTGGCGTATTGCTTACGCCTTATTTTCGATGCGAGTACAAGAGGTTTTGTAGTGGCGTATTGCTTACGCCTTATTTTCGATGCGAATACATGAGGTTTTGTAGTGGCGTATTGCTTACGCCTTATTTTCGATGCGAGTACAAGAGGTTTTGTAGTGGCGTATTGCTTACGCCTTATTTTCAGATCGGAAGAG
>WRLO01000064.1 GCA_009777575.1 Candidatus Cloacimonadota bacterium | reverse complement strand
TAGTGATACGAATACATACTTGCCATTGTCTGACTTTCCTGACTGACTTTGGACTAAATCTGTCATCTTTACTCTTTTTGCCATTTTTTCTCCTTTATGGGTCCCATCCCACTTATTTATATTATAGGCTTTTTATTTTTTTTTGTCAAGTTTTTTTTCTTTGAGGCTACTTTGAGGCTACTTTGAGGTTACTTGCTGATACTTCATTTTCTCAGTTGAATGCAAATTTCCCCAATCCTTTCAACCCAATCACGACTATATCCTTTGATTTAGCTGTAGATTCTATTGTCTCGATTGATATCTTCAATATCCGTGGTCAAAGAGTGAAAACAGTGACCAATGAACATTTTGGAGCTGGTTCTCATAATGTAGAATGGAACGGCACAGATGAAAATGGTCGTAGTGTGGGTAGCGGGAGATATTTCTATCAGATGGTCAGCGGAGATTTCACAGACGTGAAGCGGATGGTGTTGTTGAAATAGATTTATTTAGGAATTTAGAATTACGAATTAAGAATTGAAAGAGGTGAGTTTTGTTTCTTACCTCTTTTTTTTACTCCTTAGGAGTCGTGGTTGGGTAGATAAAGTGGATCGGGCCTATTGCCTATTGCCTCTATTATCTGTTTTGAATCCCTCATTATCCATTATCCATTATCCATTATCCATTATCCATTACTACATTAAAGGAAAGGGGGGCAGAACGCCCCCTTCTTAAGAAAAAACATTTTTTACAACTCTGCAAAAATACTCTTGATAATTTCAAGGCATTCTATGAGCTGTTCTTTGGTGATAACCAGTGGTGGAGCGAGCCGAATAATATGTCTGTGTGTAGGTTTGCATAAAAGTCCCTTTTCTGCTAACATCACACACACATCCCAAGCTTCTTTTCCATCTTTAGGTTTGATAATGATAGCATTTAGCAAACCTTTACCACGAACAAGCTCTAGCATTGGGTGTTTTATTTTTTGGAGTTCGCCTCTGAAAAATTCTCCGAGTTCAACAGCGCGTTCACATAACTTTTCGTTTTTAACTACTTCCATTGCAGCTTTCGCTACGGCACATGCTACAGGGTTTCCGCCATAAGTAGAGCCATGTTCTCCGGGTTGTATGCAGAGCATAATCTCTTTTGAAGATAAAATTGCTGAAACAGGATATACACCTCCGGACAGAGCTTTTCCGAGTAACAATATATCTGGATGAACTCCTTCCCACTCACAAGCCATCAATTTTCCTGTTCTTGCAATACCAGTTTGAATTTCATCAGCTACAAAAAGGACATTGTGCTTTTTACAGATATCAAAACATTGTTTTAAATACCCATCTTTTGGTACATAAACACCTGCTTCACCTTGAATAGGTTCTACTATAAAGGCAGCAATTTTATCAGCTTTTTCTTTTAAAAGAGCCTCAAGAGCCGCTACATCATCATAAGGAACAAGCTCAATACCAGATAAGAAAGGACCAAAATCTTTTCTACAAGTTTGATCTGTTGAAGCAGAAATGATAGAAATAGTGCGACCATGAAAATTTGCTTTGGCAAATACTAGAATAGCCTCATCTGCGGGTATACCTTTTTTCATATATCCCCATTTTCTGCTCAATTTCATAGCTGTTTCGACAGCCTCAGCACCACTATTCATAGGTAAAACCATTTCAAAACCAAATGCTTCAGTGATATATTTTTCATATTCACCGAGTTTGTTGTTAAAAAACGCTCTTGAAGTGAGTGCACAAGTGCTTGCTTGTTCAACTAAAGCTTCAATAATCTTGGGATGGCTATGCCCTTGGTTTACTGCAGAATATGCTGATAAGAAATCATAATATTCCTTTCCTTCAGGGTCCCAAACTTTTGCTCCTAATCCTTTTGCAATAACAACTGGCAACGGATGATAATTATGCGCTCCGTATTTTTCTTCCAGTTCAATAGCTTCTTTTGAGCTTACATTTCCATAAACGATTTTTTCTGACATTATACTCTCCAAGTATATTATTTTTTTTCTGCGGACAAGATTTTAATTGATAGTTTTTATGTCAAGCCTTTTCAAGAAACAAAAATTCAAGATGTTTTAGGGGGGGAAATCCCCCCCACATAACAGAAAATAGTAGATATTCTATGAGAAATTATTTAAAATCATCAAAATCATCATCGAGGCTATCTAAAGGAAGTAAAGTCTCTGGCTTTGCTTCGTAAGCTTTCTGCGATTTTTGGTAAGTCAATTGGGTAGGAGTTTTTCTTCTCTCGTTTGTAACATTAAGCGCTTTTTGATTTTGTGTAGTGTATCTATACCCAACAGCCGTATGCTTCTTTGAGATATTAAAAGAGCCTACCATACCTTTTAACTCTGCAGCTTGGCTATTCAATTCTTCCGCTGCTGAAGCAGATTCTTCCGCGTTAGCAGCATTTTGTTGAGTTACACGGTTCATTTCATTAACGCCTGTATTAATTTGATTGACACCATGAGCTTGTTCATCAGAAGAGGCTGAAATCTCATTCACAATACTTTTAACCTTATTAAACTGGTCTTTCATCTCCATAAATGATTTAGTGACTTGTTCAACAATTCTTGACCCCATTTCAGAATTACGCGTTGCTTCATCAATTAGGTCATTAGTGTTTTTTGCTGCTTCAGCACTTCTAAGAGCTAAGTTTTTCACTTCTTCAGCAACAACCGCAAATCCTTTTCCAGCATCCCCAGCATGTGCAGCTTCAACAGCGGCATTAAGAGCCAGTAGATTAGTTTGAAAAGCAATTTCATCAATGTTTTTTAAGATCTTGCCCGTCTCTTGAGAAGATTTTAAGATAGCTTCCATTGCATTATTCATTTTTTCCATAGCCTCATTTCCAGCATCAACAGCCAGAACAGCTAGGTCAGCGAGTTTTAACCCTGATTTTGCATTGTCAGCATTATTACCTGTGAGAGAATTAATTTCTTCTAGAGAACTTGATATTTCTTCAAGCGATGAGGCTTGTTCAGATGTAGCTTCGGCAAGAGTTTGTGAACCAGAGCTGATTTCATTCGATGCTGCTGATATTTGTTCTACGGCCATATCGACCTGAATCAATGATTCTTCAAGTGTTTGAGCTGCGAGATTGATATTATTCGTCAGAGCTTCAAAATCTCCCGGATATTTAGTCACTATTCTTGCAGTAAGGTCTTTGTGAGCAATTCTATCCATTACTTCCATAGTTTCTTTCATAGGATAAACCACCCCATCAAGAATCCCATTTATTCCATCAACAAGTTTTGCAAAATCATTTTCGTGATTACTTGCATTTATCCTTTTCTGCATATTTCCTGCCTGTGCAGCTTTAGATAGGATCACACAATCGTTATACATCTTTTGAATCGATTCAACCATATTTTTCATCGCAGACTTCAATAATCCTGTTTCGTCTTTTGAGTCAACTGAGATTTTTATATCAGTATACCCGCTACCGATATTTTGGGCTATATCAACGCATTCTGTCAATGGTTTGGTTATCATTTTAGTTATTATTACTGCAAAGGTGATTGACACTAATAATCCTAAAATGATGATAAATATGAACGAATAGATAGATTTTTGGATTGTATATTCAATTGAACTTCCTGCTGAATTCATGTTTTCAGCTTGGAAGTCTGCAAAATTCATAACAGCACTGATATAATCAGTTTGTCTTTTTGTAAACTCATTTCCACCATACAAAAGAATATTTTCTTCATCACCTGCTTCTATATAACCATCCATTATTGTCATAGCAGTACGAAATGCAGTTCTTGCATTTATAAAGGTTGTCCAGAGAGCAGCTTCTTCACGATTTTCTGGATTTAAAAGTTTACTTATGCTTTCTATTTCTGAATTATTTGTTGAAATTGAGTTATTGATTATCCTTCTATTTTGAGCATAATCTTCACCCAAAGCTATTGACTTGTAAGCACTCAACTGATCTTTGACAAGACTTTCTATAGTGCTCGCATTATTCAATTTAACTAAGTTAACATCAACTAGATTGATAACTTCTTCATTTACTTTTGTAAAAGCAACAATGGTCATAGTAGAAATAACGATAACTGTTGCTATCAAGATTCCAAAACCTACGCTTAATTTTGCTCCTATTTTTGCATTCTTTAACATTGTTCTAATCTCCTTCATTTTGATTTTTGTATCTGAATTAGTTCTGTGTCAGTAAATATATTACCGACATCTATTAGGGTTACCACTTTGTTTTTGACTTTAGCCATAGCTTGAATAAATTTTGTATCAAGCTCGACTCCAAAAGTGGGAGTATTCTCGATTTCTTTTTTATGTATATCAAGAACCTCTATAACTTTATCGACTATGATGCCGATAAAAATCTCACCTTTCTCTGTTTGAAACTTGAGAATTACAATGCTTGTTCTATCATTGTATTCTTGCTCAGGTAGTTTAAACCTTAACCTAAGGTCAATGACAGGGACGATTTTACCTCTAAGATTTATCACGCCTTTAACAAAAAGAGGTGTCTTAGGTATTTGAGTAATATCCGGTATAGCAATTATTTGCAATATCCGTTCGACATTGATACCAAAAAATTCGTCCATTAAATTGAAGGTAAGATATTTACCTTCATGAGATGATGCTTCTACAATCTCTTTCTTGGTCATACTTTACTCCTTTCAATATTCATAAAATTTTAGATAAAGATATTTTTTGGATGTAGTTTCTGTTGTGTATATATACTTCTCTTCAACTATTAATTTTACATAGTTATAACTTGTTTATATTGTATATAGAAATATTATTGGAGACATTAATATTTTATTTTAATTAAATGCAAAAATGAATACAAAAATTCAACTGAAAAAATAAAATTGCTCAGATTTATAAACTTTATTAAAAAAACTAAAAAATCATTAAAATAACTACTCTTTTTTATCTCCTACTAAAATACTATAATTTATTTTTTATACTAAAACAACCCATGTTAAAAAGTGTTACAATTTTTTTTTAAATATTTTTTATTTTTTTTATCTCGTAGAATATTCTTGCTTTTATAAAGTTAATTACTGATATTTCCTTTATAATGACTGATAGAAACAATCTCTTGTTTATTTCATATTATTCTCTTATATTTTAAGAGAACAATGTTTTGTTATACAGAGTATAATAATAATCTTTTCTCTCTAATAATTCCTTATGTGTGCCTTGTTCAATTATTTTACCTTTTCTGAGGACATAAATCAAATCTGCATTTTGCACAGTAGACAATCTATGAGCAATAATTAGAGTAGTTCTATTTTGACTAAGTTTTATCATTGACTGATGAATAAATGCTTCAGATTCATTGTCGAGCGAAGATGTGGCTTCGTCAAATATTAAGAGAGGAGGGTTTTTCAAAAATACTCTTGCTATAGCTATTCTTTGTTTTTGTCCACCTGAGAGTTTAATACCCCTTTCACCCACTAAAGTATCAAATCCATCTGGAAGTGACATAATAAAATCAAATATATGAGCTTCTTTGGCAGCCGAAATAAGTTCCTCATCATCTGCAGATGGTTTTCCATACAAAATATTATCTTTAATGGTCGTATCAAACAAAAATACATTTTGCTGAACTATACCGATATTTTTTCTAAGAAATATTTGAGTCAAGTTGAGAATATTATGATCATCTAGTAATATTTCCCCCTCCAAACATTCATAAAATCTCGGTATCAGTGATATTAAGGTCGATTTCCCAGCACCAGATTCGCCGACAAGGGCAACCGTTTTTCCAGCTGGAATTGTCATATTGACTTTATTAAGGACTATTGGTTCATGTCCGGGATAAACAAAACTCACATCGATAATTTTTAAATTTCCTTTGCAATAATCTGGAGTAAAGGCATTTTTTTTATCCTCAATATCAGGTTCTATGTCCATTATTTCAATAAATCTTTCAAAAGAAGCTGCGCCTTGTTGAAATTGCTCCATGAAATTTACTAATCTACCAATAGGGTCAAGTATGTAGTTTATAAACATGATAAAAGCAAGTAAATCTGCTATTCCAATCATATTTCTATAGATCAATAACGATCCCCAACCTACAATCCATATATAATAAAAGTCATGGAAAAAATTCATGCCAGAGTGAAAAGTAGACATTAGGTCGTATTGATATTCTTTTGCACGCATAAAGAGAACATTGACATTGTTGAAACGGCTAATTTCGACATTTTCGTTGGCGTAAGATTTCACTTCGCGAATACCTTGAACGGAATTCTCGACACTACTATTTATATCAGCAATTCTTTTGCGAACATTACGAAATCCTTTACGCATTCTACCACTGTATATAATTCCCCATATAAGTAATATCGGTAATGGTATCAAAGTCATCGAAGCCAGAGAGACACTAAAAGAAAACATAACAGCAAATGCTCCTATTATAGAGACGATAGCTATTAAAAAGTCTTCAGGAGCATGATGAGCCACTTCAGCTATCATGTTCAAATCATTGGATATTCTTGACATGATATGACCTGTCTTTGTGTTGTCATAATAGCTGAAAGATAGCTTTTGTAAATGCCTAAATATATCCTCACGCATGTCAAATTCCATGCGAACCCCGAGAATATGTCCCCATTTAATTCTAATTTTAGTAAAAATAGCCTTTAGAATAATTATGCAAAGCATTATAATAAGAATCATTACAATGGTTTGATAATTTTTTTCTGGGATATGTGTAGCTAATAAACTTCTAGTAAAAGTAGGAATAAGTATAGTTATTCCCGAACTTAAAAAGGCTACAGTCATTGATAAAATAAATAACCATTTATGTGGGACATAATACTTTATGAATCTTTTGACCATTAAAACTCCTTTTGATTTATAATGTAAAAATAGTTATGTTACCTTTCCTTCTATATCAGATAATTAAATCCTTAAAAAAATAATTCACACCTATCTCAATGATAAATATCTCTTTTTCCTTTTTTAATTTCGGACAATTCATTCTTTATTCTCTCAATTATATTCTTATTTCCCAATCTCAAAACAAGTTTATCTATCAAGTTATACCCTGATTTCTTTGTTTTTTCTGAGGAATAGTCCTCTATATATTCTGCAAAGGTCAAGATTGCATTGGGTTGGCAAAAAGACTTGATATGAAGATTTTTTGCCATATCCATGAAACACTCTCCATGTCTACCAAGTCTATAACAGGCTGTGCAAAATGATGGCAATAATTCCATTGAAATCAAATCATATATAACATCATCTAAAAGCCTTTCATCGCCTACTTTAAATTGTTGTGAAGTAGGGATATTTATATTACTCTCATGATAACTACCCGGACTTGTCTTTGAACCAGCTGAAATCTGGGATACTCCGAGATTGATTAATTCATGCCGCAACTCTGCAGTTTCTCTTGTAGAAAGTATCATCCCTGTATACGGAACTGCCAATCTGATGACTGCAACTATTTTTTTAAATAATTCATCGTTCACCATATAAGGTGGTTTTGAACTTATTTCTGAGCCGAAAGCAGGTTCAAGGCGTGGAAATGATATAGTATGAGGACCGACATTATATTTCTTTTCAAGCTCTTCGGAATGTTTTAGCATTGCCAAAGTCTCGAAATATGGATCAAATAAGCCATATAAAACTCCAATAGCTACATCATCAATTCCTGCTTCTTGAGCTCTATGTAAAGCATTTAGACGCCATTGATAATCTTTTTTAGCTCCAGCAATATGAACTTTTTGATATGTATCTTTATGATAGGTTTCTTGAAAACATTGATAAGTTCCTATATTTGCTTGTTTAAGTATTTTAAAGTCTTCGATTGACAAAGGAGCTGAATTTACATTTACCCTTCTTATTTCACCGCTAGGGTTTGATTTTGTTGAATATATAGCTTCTATACTTTCTGCCATTTTTTCAACACCATATCTTAGTGTTTCACCATAAACTGCTAGTATTCTTTTGTGTCCTTGCTTTTCTAATATCTCGACTTCTTCTTGTATTTCTGCAAAGGTCAAAGTTTTGCGTTTTAGCTCAACATTGTCTGCCCTAAAACCACAATAATCGCAAATATTACTGCATTCATTGGTGATATACAGAGGCACAAATAAAACAATTCGATTTCCATAAATTGTTTCTTTTACTTTTTTTGCCAGCGAAAAAAGATCTTGGAGTAAATCTTGATCCTCCAAATGTAGCAAAACAGAAGTCTCGTAAAGGTTTAAACCTTTTGCTTCTTCTGCTTTTTGGAATATATCTCTAACTTCGCTTTTATCCTTATTTTTTGTAGTATTTATGGTTTCCCATATTTCTTTTTCGTTGATAAATTCTTTGTTCAAAATTTCACCTTACCCTTAATCTCGGAGAGTCGTATATTGTTCAAAGTGCAATAATCATTTAAATCCTTGATGATTTGAATTGGCAACAAAGGATTGGGGAATTGTGCTGTTCCAATAGCTACAGCAGTTGCACCAGAGTAAATAAATTCAAGAACATCCTCAAAACAAGTAATCCCTCCCACAGCTATGATAGGTATTTTTACTTCCTTGGAGACTTTATGAACAAGAGCTACTGCTATTGGTTTGATAGCTGGACCACTATATCCTCCAATTCCTTGTTTGATAAAAGATTTTCCTGTTTTCCAATCGATTGCCATTCCATAAAGCGTATTTATCAATGATAATGCAGTTGCACCACCTAACTCAGCGGCTTTGGCTATTTCTGCTATATTTGTCACATTGGGGCTAAGTTTTATGATAAGCTCTTTATCAGTTTTTTTCGACAATCTACTCGTTAAATTATAAATTACCGAAGCGTCACACCCAAAAGCAATTCCTTCGTTTTCGACATTAGGACAAGATACATTGACCTCGTATCCATCTACCAAATCACTCGTTTCCAATTTTTCGAGCATTAATTCAAAAGCAGAAATTTTGGGAGATGAAAAACTAATTATTCTCGGGCAGGTAAATTCATTGTATTCGTATATATCTTTTTCTAAAAAATGTTTTATACCCGGATTTTGAAGACCTATTGAGTTTATCATACCGTATTTTGTTTTATATATTCTAGGCGGTGGATTGCCTATTTTCGGCTCTGGTGTTATTGTTTTGGTGATTATAGCCCCTAACTGATTTAGATCATAAAAATTTTTCATTTCAAAAGAAAAAGTGCCTGAAGCTACAGTTATAGGGTTTTGTAGAGTCAATTTACCCAATTTTGTTGTTAATAAATTTTTCATTGAATTATCTCCTCCCAAACAATAGAGTAAGCATTGAAAATAGGACCTTCTTTACAGATTCTGGCATATGTATATTTACCTCGTGCATTTCTTAGTTTTATAGCACATCCATAACAAACACCTATGCCACAACCCATATAAGCTTCCATAGAGACATAAAGCTTTTTATTAAACAGTTTACAGACACTCATTACCTCTCTTAACATTGGATCTGGACCGCAAGCAAAAACCTTGTCATAGCTTTGTATATACAATTCTTTTGATACTTCGCTGGTCACAAACCCTTTGATACCCTCAGAACCATCATCAGTGCATATTATCTGAACTTTTTTTCCATCTACTGCAAATTTTACTTCATCTTTTGTTCTTCCCCCATGTATCCAAAGAATTTTTCCTCCTTTTTCATTCGGGGATTGATGATTATTGTTTTTAGTTAATGATTTGAATAGAAAATTCAACGGAGCGTAACCGCAACCACCAGATATAAACATATACTTTTCTTTTTCGGATACTGCGAAACTATTTCCTAAAGGTCCAATGATGCTTAACTCATCGTTAAGCTGCATGTTTTTTAATTTTATTGTTTTTTCGCCTACGATTTTTACGAGAAAAGTTATTTCTGAATCTTCTACATCATATATACTGATAGGAACTCGAATTTGAAAATCGTCACCGGGAACTTTTATCTGGTAAAACTGTCCCGGTAAACCTAACTCAGAGCTATTTTTCTCTGTTTTTACCTTGAATGTCAACATATTATCACAAAGCATTTCATGCTTTGTAATTATCGAAGTCATTATTTGCATAGTATATTCCTCTCTTTATTTTATATATCCTTATAAATACTGAATCCAAAGCGACTTAAGGGTAAAACCATTTTCCCACACTTTCCACATTCAATTTTGACCAAAGTCAGACCAGTTATTTATTCATTATTCTATTCCGTAGGAGTCCTCTCCGAAAAGTATATTAATAAAATTTTACCTTACACATACCGAAGGTATGTGAAGCTCGGTAGAAAATAATGTAAAACCACAAAACCGCATCCCGTAGGGATGTAACCAATCAATTGGCATTCGTAGGGAACGCATGTATGCGTTCCGCCTCGTAGGGAACGCATGTATGCGTTCCGCCTCAATGTAGAATTTAATTAATTGTAAACATACCTTACACATGCCGAAGGTATGTGAAGCTCGGTAGAAAATGATGTAAAACCACAAAACCGCATCCCATATGGATGCAACCAATCAATTGACATTCGTAGGGAACGCATGTATGCGTTCCGCCTCAATATTGACACATTTTGTAGCATCCCTGCAAGATGATACATGGTGCATATATTCCTTTCTACAGAGCTAACATCTCTACGCAAATGACTTTTCGGAGAGCACTCCCTACGATAAATAACTCCAATACCCAAATTCTATTCCGGATAAATTTAGTTTGGTAGAAAATGGCTATCCATTACCCCAATACTCACTCAGCCTGATAGGTGATTTTACCATCACATATCGTGTATAAAATCTTGCTTTTCAAGGTTTTATTGATATAGGGAGTATTTTTTGATTTCGACAACATTTTTTCTTTGGTGATTTCAGTTTCACCATTTAAGTCTATGACCACGATGTCTGCTATATACCCTTTTTTTAGTTCACCTGTGTTCATTTTTAACCACTTTGCTGGAGATGTTGACATTTTTTCAATAAGCAGTTCAAGACTGAGATGACCTTTTTGAACAAGCTCAGTATACAATGAAGAAAATGCTGTTTCAAATCCATTTATACCAAAGGGAGCATAGTCAAATTCTTTTTCCTTTTCATGATCTGAATGAGGTGCGTGGTCTGTCACTATCAGATCAATAGTCCCGTTTATCAAACCATTCAATAAGGCTTCTCTGTCTTTTTCTGAACGTATAGGAGGTTTGCATTTATAATTTGTGTCAAAGCTGAGAAGGCTGTCTTCATTGAAAATTAAATGATGTGGTGTAACATCACAAGTTACATTTGTTCCATTTTCTTTGGCTTCTTTGATGAGTTTTACAGATTTTTCTGTTGACAAATGAGTTATATGCAGTTGGCATCTAGTTAATTCTGCAAGCATTAAATCTCGCACTATGATTATTTCTTCTGCAACTGAAGGTATCCCTGTTAAGCCAAGTTTTGTGGCTATTTTTCCTCCATGAACTTGACCTTTTCCAGCAAGGTTATAATCTTCTGCATGAACTATTACTGGCATATCAAAATTTCTTGCATACTTCATTATATTCTGCTGAAGTTTGGAATTTTGCACACAAGAACCATCATCTGAAACAGCTATAATTCCACCTTCTTTCATGATAGCTATTTCCGCTATTTCCTTACCTTCTATCTTTTTAGAGGAAGCTCCTATCACTTTTACCTTGCAAAGCCCAATATCTTTGGCTTTTCTTTGAACAAATTCTACAGATGCTATATTATCTATCACTGGGTCAGTATTGGGCATAGCACAAACTGTTGTAAAACCGCCTTTGGCTGCAGCCCTTGTTCCAGTATAAATATCCTCTTTATATGTAAACCCCGGTTCTCGTAAATGACAATGCAAATCCACAAACCCCGGTATCACTGATAAATTTTCAGCATCTATTATTTTTATCTCACATTCTGAAAGTGATGTTGGGGAGGGGTTGATATCGTTTTCTATGGCTTTGATTATTCCATCTTCTATTAAAATGTCTTTTTTTTGAAATGTTTTATCGAAAAAAACATTTCCTTTTTTTATTAGTAATTGCATAAAACCTCCTATCCCATCTTCCCACCAAGTATTAAAAACAGTAATGCCATTCTCACAGCAACACCGTTAGTTACTTGCTCAATTATCACGCTTTGAGAGCTTTCTACTATTTCAGGTAGTATTTCAATTCCTCGATTCATTGGACCAGGGTGCATCACTATAGCATTTTTCTTTGCCCATTGCATGGTTTCTTTGGAGATACTATAATGTTTTGAATATTCTTCTAAACTCGGAAAAAGCCCTTCTGTTTGTCTTTCCAATTGCATCCTCAAACCCATCACTACATCGGCATCTTTTAAGGCTGTTTTTAGGTCATATTCAACGGTGCAGCCATAAACTTCTTCCATATGCCCAGGAACCAATGTTCGAGGTCCGCATATTGTCACTGATGCTCCCATTTTCTTCATACCTATTAAATTTGACCTGACAACACGACTGTTAGTGATGTCACCTACAATGACTACCTTCAAACCTTTCAAAGTGCCTAAAACCTCTCGAACTGAAAACATATCAAGCAAAGCTTGGGTTGGGTGAGCATGTCGCCCATCGCCACCGTTCAATACAGGTTTTCCACTGTATTTATTCACAAGTTGTGGGCTACCGGGTGAACTATGGCGAATTATATACAAATCTATCCCCATTGCATTGAGAGTTTCGACTGTATCTTGTAGGCTTTCACCTTTTTGTAAAGATGATGTTTCGGCTTCAAAACTAATAAGATCAGCTGATAAACGACTAGCTGCTAATTCAAAAGAAATTTTTGTCCTTGTGCTATTTTCTACAAACAAAGTACAGACAGTTTTTCCTTTTAAGGTAGGTAGTTTTTTGTAGTCTCGCTGGTTTATTTCCTTCATTACTACTGCAGCATCGAGTATAGCAGTGATTTCTTCAGCTGTATAATCATCAAGGTCATACATATTGCGACCAAGTAAATTAAAACTTTCTGCCATATATCCTCCACGCTGATATTTTTGCTCTTATGGTATAATTCCCCTCTATAAGAGCTTTTTCAAGACTTAAATTTTTCATTTATCCATCCTTTCTACCTCACTGGGTATGATTAAAAGATTTTTTATGTAAAAAAAATTATTTAGGCATTTTAGTCAAGATAAAAAATAAATTCTCGATTGAGCAGTGATCAGAATTTAATTAGAAATAGCTTTTTAATAAAATAATTGACAAAATATTAAAACTTAAAATTTTAACCCAATATGATTAGTATTAAACAAAAAAGGAGAAAATATGTTTGGATTATCATTTTTAAATGCAGGCATTCTTATAGCTGTCATTGCTACTGCAATACCTCTTTTGATACATTTATTTGTAAAGAATAAACCTATAAAAGTCTTGTTTTCCTCATTGAAGTTTATTAGAGAAATTATTGAAGAAAGAAAGAAAAAAATGACCTTGAACCAGCTGTTATTGATGATACTTAGGATGCTCATCATTTTGTTTACGATTTTTGCTGTTTCTAGACCTATATTGCAATTACCTTTTATCAATAAGGGAAATTATCACCCGCCTACTGCTATTGCATTCATTTTGGATACTTCACCTAGTATGGATTATGTTATCGACCAAAAAACACAAATTCAACACGGAATTGAAATCATTCGGAATATACAATTGGATATGAACAACAGAGACGCAAGCCTTTTGTTGACATCTGATTTAATGTTCAATTCATTAAGATCTAGGCTTGTTTATGGACAATTACCTGATAGAGATTTTCATAATATAGAGTTTACTTGGACTCCAGAACCAATCAATAGATTGATACACCAAGCTCAACAAGAATTAGCAAAAAGTCAATTTTTACACAAAGAAATTTTTGTTATTTCTGATATGCAATGGACAGAATTACCTGATGAAATTGATGTCCCAATAAAATTTATCTCTACTTTTTCTGACAGTATCAGAGTGAATCTTTCTATTGAAAATGCCTCAGTTCGTAAAGATTTTATTGCAGGCTCATTACAAAGAATTGCCGAATTTGAGGTTGTAAACTATTCTCCCTTAAATCAGAGAGACCAAATAGTACGGCTACACATAAATGGCACGAATGTTTCAGAAAAAATGGTTGATTTACAACCTTATGAACGCAAAACAGATTTTTTTGTTATCAACAACGAAAGCTTGGAATGGAATTGGGGTTGGGTAGAAGTCAGAAATGATAGGTTTCTACCTGACAATAGATATTATTTTAGCTTTTATTCAGATCCTGAGCCAAGAATAGGTGTAATAACAGAAGACCATCTTCGTGATAGAGGAACAGGAGGATTGCCTCGACCTATAACTATACTAGCTGAATTATTTCTAGGAGAAAATGGCGATATAGATATTATTCATCCAAACAATTTACAACTTGCTGACCATGAAAAATATCATTTTTTAATTTTTTATTTAACGAACTATAGTTCTCGGATACAAACTTTGATTAGGGAGCTAAAATCTCAAAATATACAGTCTATGTTTATCTTCCACCCTGATATGAATGATATATCCAAAAGTTTTTTTCAAACTCAATATGGTTTAGAAATGGGAACATTACCTAATCGCGTGGCTAGACCTATCATTGCTTATCATCAATGGCACAGAATAATAGGTGATTTTGACTTTTCTACTCAGATAAATCTACAAGCTATTCCTGTCTTTAATTTGGGGTTAGGCATTAACAACTCACCATTGGCAACAACAGATTTGACTCCATTATTTATTGAAAATAATGATATTTTTATTAATATCAATTTTCTTACTTCTGGACAAAACTTCTTCTCACACCCTTCTTTTCCTATCATCGTATATCGTTCTTTTTCATGGATTTCAAAATATGATGGTTCATTAAATCAATATCTCTTAGGTGATACTTTTAGAAATAAACAAGGAATTTTAATAAGTCCTTCTGGAAATGATTATGATGCAAGCATCTTGAGTTTTAGATTCAATGAACCAGGGATATGGAATTTTATAGAAAATCAATCAAATTCAACTAATAACAGACCTGTTTCTCAAAATAATAATGAGTCAACCATGCTTTCTGTAAATATGTTTGATTTTGAAAATCAAAGTAGGCACAACCCAATGAATGAAATAAAAATTGAAAATGGGAGCTTACAGGATTTTGACTTTCAAGGTAGTATTCTTCAACAAGATAGAGGTTACGAAATATGGAAAATTTTGCTTTGGGTAGTCTTGGCTTTTTTAGCGACTGAGATGATAGTTGTTTTGATATTTCAAAAAAAGGCTCAGGTATGATGAAATAACAAAAATATATTTCTATATTTATATTTTTTATTTCTTTATATATTAAACATTTCAGAATATCGATGAGCAATAAATCATTTTTTTATTCTCATAACGCGATTTTTTTCATTTAGATCTTTTATAATCTCAATATCAGAATAGTTATTTTTTTCTGCTATTTGATATAATATTTCAGACTGATTTGAGCCTATTTCAAGATATATAAATCCTTCATTACTTAAAAAATGCTTTGCAGTTACAATAATTTTTTCAAGATAATAAAGACCTTTTTTCTCAGCAACAAGGGCTTTTTTAGGTTCAAAGAAAATCTCTGGCTCAAGTATATCGTATTCATCTGAACTGATATAGGGTGGATTGGATATGATCAAATCAAAAAAGATTGGATTTAAATCATTATTAAAAACATTAAACAAATCGGACTGAAGAAAACTAATCTCTACATTGTTTTTTTTTGCATTGTTTTCAGCTATTTTTATTGTTTTTTCACATACATCAGAAGCAAATACATGAGCATCTATAAAATTTTTCTTAAGAGCTATAGCTATTGCCCCCGAACCAGAGCACAGATCGAGTATATTTAAAAAAGTTTTACGATTTTTGCAAATCATATCTACCATAAATTCAGTTTCCGGTCTTGGAATCAGGACATTTTCATTTATTTGAATTAAACAATCCAGAAAATATACATAGCCAAGAATATATTGTAAAGGTTTACGTTTACCTCTTTCTATTATTGCTTGTCTGATTAAATCAGCAATATCTTGAGAAACTATCTTTTCAAAATCTAAATAAATATTCATTCTCGGTACTTTCATAAAATGACTTATAATCATCTCAGTGTCGTATCTGGAGCTTACTATCCCTTTGTTTTTTAGGTATTCAGAGCTTTTCAAAAGTATATCTTTTATTGATAAATTAGTCATTATCTATCTCAATAACTGGAAAGTCACAATTTATTGAAATCAATTGATTTAGCTTTAGAGTCATAAACAACTCATAGATTTGTTCAGAGCATTTTATTATTTCTACTTCATTTTTATTTTTAGTAAAATCTTGATAAAATTTTAGTAAACTATTTACACATTGGCTATTAATTAATTTACATTGTGAAAAATCTATTTCAAATCTTTTTATTAATTCTTTATCAGAAGTTGATGTATCGTATTTTAATGCTAAAACTTCACTGAGTTTAATTTGAAATTGTATTATATTATCCTTTGTAATATCCCCTACTATCTTTAATAAAGCGAGTTCATTGTCGAATGTTAAAAAAAATCCCATAAATCTTTAAAACTTATTATCGGAATCTAATCCCAACTAAATAAAAATATATCACTTCAGCATCCACGAATCTTTTTTAATATATTTTCTTGTATATTGCTAGGAACTTTTTCATATGAATGATATTCAAGAGTATATCCTGCTCTGCCTTGTGATAAACCTCGAACTCTTGAAGCATAACCAAAGAGCTCACTCATAGGGATTTCGCATACTATTTCTTTTTTTAGTAATTGATCTTTGACTTCGAGTATTTTACCTCTTTTAGCATTTACATCCCCTATTATATCTCCAGTAAAATCTTCAGGAGTGATTATACTGACCAGCATTATTGGTTCTAAAATATTAGGTTCAGCAAGATGAACAGCCTTTGAGACAGCCATTGCTGTGACAATTTTAAAGGAAGTGTCCGTTGATTCTCCAGGGTGATAATTTATCCCGGTTATCTGAATGTGTATATTTTCTATATTCCCACTGACAAGTGGACCATCGCCACAAGAATTTAGTGCACTTTCTTTTATAGCTTCAATGATTTCCTCGGGGATATTTATTGTTCCACATAATATTTCAACTTTGACTTTGTTGTTTTGCTCATAATCTGACAAATTTGATTTTACAAGAGGCATTACTCTTAATTGTATACCAGCAAATAGAGTTTTACCAGAGACATCTCTTTTAAATTCTTCGTCTACTTCAACACTTTTATTAATAGTTTCTTTATATGAAACCTGTGGATAGCCGCAATTTACGAGGAGGTTATATTCTCTTTTCAACCTATCAATGATTATTTCAAGATGTAGTTCGCCCATCCCTGTTATCAGAGTTTGTCCAGAATCCTTGTCTTGTTTTACTTTGAAAGTGGGATCTTCGTCTTGTAAGAGTTGTAAAGCCTCATTTAGTGGGTCTTGGTCTGCTTTAGTTTTTGCTTCAATGGACATAGCAATAACGGTATCCGGAAAGTCCATTTTTGATAATATAATATCGCTATCGAGTTGAGTTACAGTGTCTCCAGTGCTAGTGAATTTCAATCCGGGTATAGCTACAATATCCCCAGCACGAACTACCTCTAAATCCTTTTTCTTATTTGATTGCATTTGTAAAAGCCTTGTAACCCTCTCTTTTTTTCCATTTGATTGATTATAAAAAACCTCAGATTTTTTTAAAGAGCCAGAGTAAACTCTAATATATACTAGCTTACCTATATGTTTTTCTACCTGCACTTTAAAAGCAAGTCCAACAAAAACGCCTTTAGGATCACATTCTAAATTTTTTATTTCTCCAGAAATTTTTGAAAATGATTGAGTATCTGGAATTTCTGTAGGTGCTGGTAAATAATCACAAATGGCATCGAGCAAAGCCTGAACCCCTGTATTCTTAAGAGAAGAACCACATAATATCGGGACAATTTGATTATTAGTTACAGCTTTTTTTAATGCTTTTTTAATATCCTTAGGTTCAATGGTCATTTCACTTAAATAATTTCCCATAATCTCATCATCGAAATCTGAAAGTTTTTCAAGCAATTTATCTTTATAAAGCCTGACTTGATCCATCATAAATTCTGGAATATCTTCATAACGATAATTTTTTCCATTTGTTTCGGGGTCATAATATACTGCTTTCATGTCAATTAAGTCAATAACTCCAGAGAACTTATCTTCTTTTCCAATAGGCAATTGTATACATACTGCATTGGGAGTTAATCTTTCTAAAATCATTTCATAAACATTTTCAAAATCAGCACCTATTCTATCCAATTTATTGATATAGGCAATGCGAGGAACATGATATTTATCAGCTTGATGCCAGACAGTTTCTGACTGAGGTTCTACCCCACCGACTGCACAAAAGATACCAACTGCTCCGTCTAAAACTCGCAATGATCTCTCCACTTCAGCTGTAAAATCAACATGACCGGGTGTATCAATGATATTGATCTGTTTTTCTTTCCAAAAACAAGTAATCGTAGCAGAAGTTATAGTTATCCCTCGCTCTTTTTCCTGCTCCATCCAATCAGTAGTAGTGTTTCCGTCATGAACTTCACCGAATTTATGAACTAAACCAGTATAATACAGTATTCTTTCTGTAGTCGTGGTTTTTCCAGCATCAATGTGAGCAATGATACCTATATTCCTAATCAATTCTAAATTCGTCATAATCAATAATTCCTTTTGCATTCTATATACAATTATTCAGTCTAAATTAAATAAGTGTTTGTAAAAAAGAATGAACTGGGTGACTAAAAATTTATTAGGCAATTTTTGTCAACTCTTTTTCAGTGTTTTAAAATGGGTTGTATATGACCGGACTAATTCAGTTTAAGGAGTTGTTTAATCTTTGAGCGATGCAAATATATTGTATGTAATTAATATATAAAGCGTTATGCCGATACAGTGCCAAAGTAAAGAATAACTGAATGGGATAAGTTTTATAAAAAACAGATTTCATTTTTTTTATTTAATTCACATTTATTTGTGTTGTCTATTTTCTTTATCCAAAAGATTTTGAGCGAATTTTAATTAAATATTGACCTATTTTTTTTATGATACCCCAAAAAAATACTTGACTTCTAAACCCTATTTTAAATAATTGTTCCCTAAATTAAAAATACACTAAATCTGGAGGATGAGATATGGCATATATCATATACAACACACGATATATGTCAAGTGGAAATGCTATATATAGTGGCAAGCGACCATCAAAACTCCCCACCCCCAAAAACCAAAAATCCTCAGTGACATGATTTATAGAAAAATCATAGAAATCATAAAAATCTTGACAAAAAGGAGAAACTCGTGATGTTGTAGCACGATGGGTTTCTGCCCCCAACCCGCTGGAGCGTAGCGGAAGCGGGTTGGGGGCAGAAACTTCAGATAATCGGAGCCATCGTGATGACAACCAGTAATAATTATATGGACAATAAAAAATTATTTACTAAGAGCCGAACTATTGAAGAATACCGATATAGGATGGTCATATATGCTATTCAAAATAATATTAGTTCAGCAGCTCGTGAATTTAAAACGGACAGGAAAACTGTCAGATTTTGGTTAAAAAAATATCAAGAGGCAAAACCAAGTGCAAAATCTTATGAAGATGAATTGAATAGTCTAAAAAATTTATCACGAAAAAATCAATATCATCCGAATAAGTTGCCTGTCGAAATTGTAGAGAAAATCATTCAATTCAGAGGAAATTCCAAAATTGGAGCAAGAACAATTAAAGTTTGTTTGGGACTAGATTGCTCGTATAAAACTATCCATAAAAAACTTAAACAACAAGAAAAAGTTGGTAAGCCTATTAAGAAATACCACAAAAAAAGAGATATGTCTGAGAAAAGAAAAAAATATCTCCCAATGGTTAAATTACAAACTGACGTTAAGTATTTAACAGATATTCCTAACTTGTCAAAAGGGATATTGCTACAAAATTTCCCAAAATATCAAATAACTGTCAGAGATTATAAAGCAGGTTTCTCTTTTATCGGATTCTCTTACTATAAAGACTCTACAAACGTAGGCATATTTATTGCTTATGTTTTATATTGTTTAGTGTCGGCTGGGATAGACATTTCCAAAATACATTTTCAATCAGACTGGGGTTCTGAGTTCAGAAATAAGCAGAAAAAAAATGGACTCAGCTTTTATGAGCAAATATTGGTAAATCATAATGTTAAATATGTCTTCAACCCTGTATGCAGACCTACTTTTAACAGCGACGTAGAAAGTTTTCATGGTCGTATTGAAGAAGAATTTTACAGCTTCGATGACTTCGATGATTTAGATTCTTTCATGCAAAAAGCATGGATGTATATGATTTATTACAATGGTTTTAGAAAAAACAGAAACAAAGACAATAAATCACCTATACAGATTTTAAAAGAACATAATTGTAAAAATCTAAATAGATTAGTAACATTTCCACCAATCATTGTTGATTATTATATTAAAGATATAGAAATGATAAAAAAGGGTGGGGAGTTTAAATGGTCGCCGCTCATTATTTTCATTAAACTTTTTTTGTCAACAAAAAGTTTTATAATCAGGTTCATCTTAATAAATTTAATAAATATATAACACTACTTATTTATAAGGAGATAGACAATATAAATGTCTTATCTGAAAATAAAATAACTTTATCATTGAAAAAAAAGTTAAAAATTCTAACATAATTAATTATCAGTATATTAGAAAGCTCACAAAATAATATTTACTAAAAATCTCAAATTTTTCCTTGCAAAAAAAGCGGGCTTAAAAAAAATGACGCATAATTGAAAATGAATTTGTTTTTGAGGTGAAATAGAAAATGACGACATCTGAACAGAATACGGGGTTTGGGATACCTGCAAGAAGGCTCATAGAAGCCAATTTAAGAGACTTTGTCAAAAAAGGTCTTTTTAGTATTAAATTATCATTGTCGTCAATTCTACACTATACTACACCTATTACAAAGCAAATTTTACCCCCCCCCCCCCCCCCCCCCCTCCCCCACTCTCCTCCCCTCATCGCTTAAAATTTATAAAACTTTTTTTTTCTCCACACACATTTTTACAGTACA
>WRLO01000063.1 GCA_009777575.1 Candidatus Cloacimonadota bacterium | reverse complement strand
TATTCAAATAAAAGTTTTGTTCATATATCAGATATTGTAAATTATAAATTATAAATTATAAATTCAAATTTCCCCCCCCTAATAATTAATGTCTTGCAGACGGTAGATAGTAATTCTGCGAGCCTTTTCGCAAGCTCAAAGTCTATTGAACCGCCCCATAAATGTGGGGGGAGGGTAGTGACACTGAGATTGCTTCGTGAGAATAGCAAGAAGAGACCTCGCAACGACGGGCTGGGGTAATAGTGGCACGGAGATTGCTTCGTGAGAATAGCAAGAAGAGACCTCGCAACGACGGGCTGGGGTTGTTGAAGTAATTGAGAATGCAGAATTAAGAATTAAGAATTAAGAATTAAGAATTAAGAATTAAGAATTGAGAATAGAGACGCCCCGACCAGATAGCATTTTCCGCCAAGAAATTAGTTATAAAAAACCAAGCTAAATCCATACGGAGTCCTCTCCGAAAAGTCGTTTGCGTAGAGATGTTAGCTCTGTAGAAAGCAATATATGCACCATGTTGCATCTTGTAGGAATGCAACACAATGTGCCAATATTGAGGCGGAACGCATACATGCGTTCCCTACGAATGCCAATTGATTGGTTGCATCCCTACGGGATGCGGTTTTGTGTTTTTACATCATTTTCTACATAGCTTCACATACCTTCGGCATGTGTAAGGTATGTTTACAATTAATTAAATTCTACATCGAGGCGGATCGCATACATGCGTTCCCTACGAATGCCAATTGCTTAATTACACACAATTTAGTTATCCCAAAGTGGTATATTACAAAAATAGTTGACAAAAAAACATAAAAAATATTTTTTGTAAGTATTACCAGAAAGGAGGTTATTTGTGGTGTCTTTTTTTAATCTTGAAAGGCGAATAGTTATACTGACAGCGGTCATGTTGCTATTTGGATCAATATTAATAATTATGATTTATCGACAAACTGATAAACAGTTAAAAGATGAATTTCTTTTAAATGGAAATATTTTGATTCAGATGTTAGATGTTAAATACATCAAGGTTTTGACGGGTAGCACAGATGATTATGTCCTTGATGAGTTTCAATATTTACATTCTAAATTCCGTGAAATGATACATTTAAATGATGTATATCAATACATTTATGTAATGAGAAAAAACGATAAAGGTGAAATAGTTTTCTTGATTGATGTTGGTAATGTGGACAATCCACAATATGACCCTTCCTTACCGGGCGAAATTTATGAGGAAACTAATGAAGGCATCGATTTTGTTTATACTCAAAGACTACCAGTGGTTTATGGTCCTGTTACTGATAGATTTGGCTCTTGGGTATCAGCACTTTTTCCAATAATAGATCCTGAATCTGATGAAATGATAGGATTTCTTGGTATGGATAAGGATGCTTTTTCTTGGAAACTTCGAGTAGTAGAAAAACTTGCTTTTCCGATATTTTTCATTATTTTGATATATTATTTGTCCATTCTCAGTTTTAAAATTTCTAAACAAAAGCACTATATAAGTCAAAGATCAGAAAGACTAAACAAACAAAAGCTTACTATCAGTGATCTTACTTTGTCAGAAGAATTTAATTCTAATGATTTTACAAAAAAATTGGAACTGATTTGCGAAAAAGTATCAATATGTATGTCAGTAGAAATGGTATCTATTTGGTTTTTGAAAAAAAACTCAGATGTAATGGAATGCCAAGCTTTATACTCTTTAAATAACCACGATTTTACATCAGGTATTGAGGTTGATTTAGGAGTATTTGAAAATTTTATTGAGGAAAGATTCAATAAAGAAAGCATTATAGCTCTGGAGAATGTAAAAAAAGATAAACAATTTTATGATTGCTATTTAAAACATGATGAAGATGGACAGTCTATAAAATCAGTGATTTACGCTAGTTTTTATGAAAATAGGAGGCTTTCTGGATATTTAGCTATAGAAAATTATAAAAATTACAGAGAATGGACTGCTGATGAGGAGATATTCATTGACAACATAACTGCAATAATACAGCAATTGGTTGAAAGATTCAATAAAGAAAAAGCTGAGATTGAGTTAATTCAAACTAATAATAGATTTTTAAAAACACTGGATAGCATGATGGATGGTTTTATCTATTTTGACAAAGATTTGTTCTGCAAATATATAAATAATAAAACCGCAGAAATTTTTGGAATACCCTACAAGAATTATGTTAATGTAGAAATTTGGGATATTATACCTCATGAATTTTTAGATTTTCTGAGAGATTTGATTCAACTTTCATTGTTTGAAAAAAAAGAACAAATGAAAACAGAATTTGTTAAATCCTTAAATAAATGGATAGAATTTAGAGTTTACACTGTAGATAATGATATAGCTTGCATTTTTATGGATGTAACATTTGAAAAACAAAAAGAAAAGATTTTTCTTGAAAATCAAAGACTATCTGTAATAGGAGAAACTACTACTTCATTTGCTCACGATTTTAATAATTATTTACAAGTAATTCTTGCCAATATTCAAGTGATGAATAGCAAATTAGAAGACCATGTATCTCGATGTCCTAATGATCAGCTTGTAAAATATAGTTTTCAAGATAAAATGAGAAAGCATATCAATACTATCCAGACAGTGACAAATGATGCAGCTACACGGGTTCAGATACTCCAAAGATACGCTGGTTCAAAGCAATCCACCAGTGAGTACAATAAAATTAATCTTAATATTGTGGTTCAAGAAGCTATTTTACAATCAAAAACTGTTTGGAAAACAGAACCAGAAAGATATGGTATTGCCATTGATATTAAAGAAAAATATTCAATCACTCCTGATATATTTGGTAACGATAGTGAGCTACGATCCGTTATTTATGGACTGATACAAAATTCAGTTGAAGCTATGCCCAATGGAGGAACTATCACTTTTGAAACAAAAGATTCAGAAGAAGGGGTTTATTTGTTGATATCAGACACAGGTTCGGGCATCAATAATGATATTCTTGATAAGATTTTTGAACCTTTCTTTACAACAAAAAGCTTTAATATTGGGAAAGGATTGGGTTTAAGCAATGCTTACAGTATTATCTCTGAACATAATGGGACAATGAGAGTATTCAACACGAAAATAGGCGGTGGAACTACTTTTGAAATCGTTCTTCCTTATTTTGAATCTAATGGGCAGCAAACAACTAAATCCTTAAAGAAAGAAAAGGAAATAGTTAGTATTATGTGGGTAGATGATGATGAAATAATAAGAAATATTGCTGAAGATATGATAGCTGATATAGGACATGAAGTCATTACCGCAGAAAGCGGGCAAAAAGCTCTTGAAATACTTCAAAACAAAAAATTTGATATACTTTTGACTGATATTGGCATGCCGAATATGAATGGTTGGCAACTCATAGAAAAAATCAATGAAATAGGTAAAGAAAATATGAAAATAGCTGTTATTTCTGGCTGGGGAGCTCAGATTCCTGATTCACAGAAAGAAGAATATGGTGTAGAGTATGTTCTGTCAAAACCAGTAAAATTGGCTCAATTGAAAAAACTGATTGATGACTGTATGGATTATTAATAAGGTAAATTATGTTTTATTTTAATTTTCGTTTAAACAAATAAAAAAAAGAGGAACTTTATGAAGAAAACTTACTTATGTTTTTTCTCAATGCTTTTATTAGCAATAAGTTGTGCAACTCCAAAACAAGAAATCATTTTACTTAATAGAGAAAATGTACCTGTTCCAGAATCTATTGGAATCCATATCATTTTTCCAGAGATGTCAAACACATCTGTAGGAACTGTCCAGATCATTAGAGACTCTGAAAGAATGAATATTCAGAGTTTTGAACAAGCAGTAATTTTTTCAACTAAATTGAAAAAAAATTTCAGTATTTTCAGACTTGCTAATGTTGATAGAGAGGAGTCAGGAGAGTATGCAATGTTTCTAGTAAATACTATTGGAGATATGGATATCAGAGATTTTTATCTTGAAAATCTAAAAAGCGTCCATGATGTAAATTTTGCAGGGTATAATATAGCCTTTTTTACAGCACCTACGCTGACTTTACCGTTGATAAAAACAATTATTGATGTTCCAGATATTGACTTCATTTTTACAGATTCTGATAGTTTAAATTTGCTTGAATACGAAGTTATAGATTTCGATTTTGAAGAAATAATACCAGACTTTGATAACCAAACAATCCAGACCACTTGGGAAGATTTAAATGTAAATATCTCAAACTTTGTCGGTGAATTAAGAGTCCATCCTCCTTTTACAAGGGTTGAAGGTCATTTTGTAAAAGCAACTACTTATGCTTCAAGTTCTCGACTAGACGAAGCTCTTGATAGAGCTTTTGAACTTGCTTTGACGGAGATTTCTAAACACCAAATCCAACAAGTTATCAGCACTAGCGTTGCCGCAGAGCATTTTTTAGAAACCGCAACTGTTATCGAAGCTGAAAATATAGTCGATAATTTGATGTTCTCCGAAATCAAACTTTCCTTAAACTTTCATTTCAATATTCATTCTTTTGTAGCTCAGGTAGAATTGAAAAAAGATTTGAGAAAAAATAGTATAGAGGATTATATTCCTGATATTGTTATTCAAGATGAAGATGATGATTATGCCGAAATGTTATATATATATCCACCAAGAGATGATGAGTTTTTACTTGAGATAAATTCAGAACAGTCAAATATGTCTGAGAACGAAGAATACGAAGAATCTGAGATTATTCTAGAACATCAACCGACTTTAATGCTTATGGAAAGGACAATTTTTAGAGTTGTTGAAGATCATGATAACAACTCTGAATAGATTTTATGCATATTACAGCCATAATTCCTGCTAGATATGCTTCGACAAGACTACCAGCAAAAGCTTTGAGATTGATAGCTGGTAAAACTTTGATTCAAAGGGTTTTTGAAGCTGTTTTTGATACGAATCTCTTTAGTAAAGTTATTGTAGCAACAGATCATTCTGATATTTTCGAACATGTAAAATGTTTCCATGATGAGGTTATGATGACCTCAATTCACCATCCCTCTGGAACTGATCGTATAGCAGAATGCTCAAAAAACATCAATACTGACCTGATAATAAATGTTCAGGGTGATGAACCATTCATCTCAAAAAAGCCTCTACATTTGCTTATAAATACCTTTAAAAATGAAAATATTCATATTGCCTCAATGATGACCTTTTTTGATAATGAAGATGATTTAATTAATCCTAATTTTGTAAAAGTGGTTTGTGATAAAAATTTTGACGCTCTTTATTTTTCAAGAGCTATCATTCCCTATTCTGTAACTGGTTTTCAAATTAATAATTCGCAAGTTTCACCAATATCAAATCAAAATGCACCTTATTATAGACATATTGGGGTTTATGCCTACAGACCACAGATGCTCAAAACTTTCGTAGCTTTACCTCAAAGCAATCTTGAAAAAATAGAAAAACTAGAACAACTTCGGCTTCTTGAAAATGGCTATAAAATAAGAATGGTATTAACCGATTACAAAGGAATAGGGATAGATACTGTTGATGATTTAGAAAGAGCTGAAAAAATATTACAAATTAAAAATTAAAGTATTTATGATGAACAAAGAAAAGTTATCCATTATAACAGTCAATCTTGGTCTCTTTTATAATATAATTCTCTCATTAATCAAGACATTTTTTGGTATTGTTGGGCATAGCACTTCTCTGCTCGCTGATGGTATCAATTCTACTTCTGATGTGGTATATTATATTGCTGTAAAAATATTATTAAAAATAGCCAATAAACCTGCTGACAAAGAACACCCTTTTGGACATAAGCAAATGGAAAGTATTGCTTCTATAGTCATAGCAGCATTTATTATCACAACAGCAATTGCTATTGCTTGGAATAGTTTGAACACTTTAATTGATTTTATTGGGGGTAATGAACCTCATAAAAATATTAGATTAATTACCCTTTATATTGCCTTGTTTACTTTCATATCAAAGATTTTTCTAAGTATTTATACTATGAATATTGGCAAAAAAACAAACAACCCAGCTATTCAAGCTCTCGCTTCTGACCATATAAATGATATTTATGCTTCTTCAGCGGTTATTATTGGTATATTCTTTGCTATAAACAACATTTATTGGGTTGACCCCTTAGCAGGGATTGTCGTATCTGTATTTATTCTCAAAACAGGGGTTGAAATTTTAAAAAAGTCTACAAATGAAATGATGGATATTGCCCCTACAGATGAAATGCAAAATATTGTGAATAATTGTGCAAATAGATTTGACGATAATATCACAATTGAATCTATTTTATCTCATAGATATGGAAATCACTATTCCTTAAATATAACTATAGGAATAGACGGCGAGTTATCTATGAATCAAGCCGACAATCTTGCCGATAGATTTGAAAAAGAGCTGTTATCTAAGGATGATGATTTAAAATATGCCTTTATTCATTATCATCCGAGGAAATAATTATTTAGATATATCTATAATGACACTGTAAATACTGACATAAATGATAATAAACATCTATATAATGCAGATGATTATAACATTGACAGCAATAAAAAGATTGCTGAAAAGTATGATGTAAATTACGATGTAAATAATACTCAAAAGAAAATTTTAGAACTAATGCAAACTAATCCAAAAATCACAATGAAAAAATCTCTGAAGAATTAGTTATCTCCTTCTTTGCAATAGATAAAAGTATAAGACTTTCGGAATGCTTTTAATGAATATTATATCTATGATTATAGAGCAAAATGAGAATAAAAGTCTCTGAAATTGGGACGGCATATGGCTTTCTCATTTTCTCGCAACAATTTCACCTAAATTGATGGTTTTTCACATTGGAGGACACATAGTTACTGTACCCTAAGGTTTTCGTAAGACAAAAACTTTATGATGCACAAGGGACATGACCCCATGCAGTAGGAGAGCCAAAATCTCAAACTTTACTTCGATTTTCTCAAACAATATCGTAAAATATACCCCTTTTAACCATTTCTATCGAACTTTATTCTGATACAATATTGGCATAACGCTTAAAATATTAACAACAGTATATTTGCATCTCTCAAAGTTTAAATGCCCCCTTTTACTGCGGTCATTTACACACCTCATCTGTTTTATCAATAACACAAAATAAGCATCTTACTTGACAATTTTCTCTATATGAAAAAACTGACATTATAATAAAAAGTAAAAATGTTTTATGGTAGATATATTCATATCAAATAAAACTTTACTAAGGAAGTTAGAATATGATAGAAGTTGAAAATATTTCAAAAAGTTTTTTATTGCCCCAAAACATGATTTCGAAATACAGTTCCCTAACTGAAAGGTCTTTTTATGCCCTCTCAGATATATCTTTCGAGATAAATAAAGGAGAAGTCATTGGTTTGATTGGTCTGAATGGAGCTGGAAAAACTACATTGATAAGAGTATTAGCAGGACTGTATGAACCAGAAAAAGGGGTAATAAAATACAACAATCATCCCATAAACCAGAAACCTCGAATTTCGATTCTCACAGCCGGTCAGGGAATATATCAAAGTCTTTCTGTAGAATCTCTAATAAGATATTTTGGTTATTTACAAAATAAGAATTTTAACTTTGACTCCAAAGAGGTTGATGATTTGATAATGTTTTTGGGGTTAAAAATGCATAAGAAAACTAAAATAGAGACACTCTCCTCTGGTTGGAAACAAAAAATATTTTTGTTATTAGCATTTTTGAATGACCCAGAGCTGATATTGCTCGATGAACCATCAAGTTATCTTGATTTTTTAGGGCAGAAAGAGTTAGATGAGCTTATTGACTTGTTCAAGAAGCGAGAAAAATATATCGTTTATGCGACTCATAACCTACACGAAATAGAAAAAAAAAGTGACAAAATAGCATTTATTGATAAAGGATTATTAATATTTTTTGATAGTAAATTGAATCTTTTAGCGAAGTATAATAATAAAAGTCTTGAAGAAATAGTATTATCAAAGTTAGGGGTAAAAAAAAGATGAACATGATTCATACCTCTCCCCCACCTTTACACAAAAAAATGAAATCAATATTGTACATATTTATTTTTATCTCTTTAGTAATAGTTTATGTATTACTTGATAATGTTTGGGGACTTACAAACACTATAGTCTGGATATTAATGATTTCTTTGTCTTTAATTAACTCATTTCTTATAGAACATTATATTAATCATATTTTTCCTTTGAGAATAGGAATAAAAAGTATGTTAAAAATCCCTATTTCAAAAATTGGTTTTATTTCAATGATAGATATAGTTAGTTTTTACATATTGATAAGAAATTTATTAAATGATATCCATCGCATAATAGCATGGATTTTGGCAATATATCTAACAATTACTATTTTGATAGGAACAAAAGCATTTCAAATACAATTTGGCGATAAAGATGATGTAGAAATCCCTGATGATTTTTGAATAAACCCAACTCATAAAGGGATTTATTGTAAAAAACTACTTTATAGAGTTTTATTATTAATAAAACAATTAAAAGGATTTGTTTATGAAACAATTAATATTGATATTTAAAACAGAGATTTATCAGCTCCTACAAGATAAGCGATTGTTGATAGCTATTAGTATCTATTTATTTATATTTTTATCGAGTTTAGTTATGATGATTTTTTCTGAAGTGGAAACACCACTTTTTAGTAAGCCATCTGAAGAAACGAATAAAACAATACTCTTTTTTTTATTCTGTTTATTATCCTTTTCCTTTTGTTCTCTAGTCACTGCAGACATCACTGCTGGAGAAAAGGAAAGAAATACTTTAGAATCATTGTTAATGACTCAATGTCCTAGATACATAATTTTTTGGGGTAAGTTTCTGGTCGGGTTATTTTTTTCTTTGATACCTTTTTTGATAGGTCTACCAGTAATGTTTTTTTTATCAATATCTTATAACACAGCGATTTTGGTTTTCTCTGAAATTATAAGATTTATACTCATATTAATTCCATTCCCTTTTTTTATTACTAATCTTCTGATATATAATGGATTTAAAGCAAAAACTATCCGATCAGCAAAAAGTGCCGAATTGGTAATTTTTTTAGTTATTCCTTTTTTTAGTATAGCCTTAAATAGCTTGGTAAACATTTTTCCTATAATAGTTTATTTTACTATTGTGATTAGTCTGAGTTATTTGTTTACTATTAAAACAATTAAATATTTGAAATCAGAGAAAGTGCTGTTTTAAATAATTAGACGAAGAATCGGTAACTCTATATACTTATCTATAACTTCTTTTTTACACAGAGCTTTTATGAGAATGCACAGAGTTTGAAAGCACAGAGAAAAGAAGAGTTTTTAGAAGTTACCGCTTTGATGGTTTGACCCTTAGGTCGCGGAGACTTCGATTAAAGCAAAAATTCTATATAATGTCAATCTGAGATAGACGCTACGGAATGAGTTTTCGGCAATCGTCTCTATAAATATTCAAATAGAAATGCTATATTGAAAACAATCGAACAGGATTTATGATAGGCACAATCCAGATTTGAGAATTATTTAAAGGATGGTTTTGATTTGTGGGTCTGTAGGTAAACAACAAATCCTCCAAAATAGCCAAGCATACTTCAGCTGTCAAAGGTTCACGAGCATGAATATTGCCCATAAAATAGTAATTAGGTTTGTCTTGAAATACAGTAACATCGTTTGAAAGTTTTACTGCCCAAATCGTGTGATTAAAGTCGGCATAGTTTTCATTACCTGCGTCATAATAAATCTTCCCTTGCGAAGGGCCAAGCTCTATCATTTTGCATAAACCTGGGAACTGAGCTGCGAGTTCCATCATTCTTTGGACTACCTGCTCGTTTGTCTGATAGCCTGGGATAGACCTATAAGTCGAAGTTAAATTTGCTTTCATTTCTGTTTCTGTGAAAGTGATTTTCACTGTAGAGTATTTAGATTCAAAATACAGCTTTTGCTCAGCATTGACCACAAGATAAACTTCATTTTTACTTGGAATCACTTGGGCTATATCATAACCTAAAGTGATATACTCTTGCACTCTTTCGTGAGAAACAAAAGGAATGCTGATAACCATTCTTTCTGCTGATAGATAAACACAAAATATGATAAGAAAAACTGAAAATAAAATTATTTTTTTCATCTTTACCTCCATAATTGAAGTCAAAATATAAATAAAAGTGTTTTTGTCAATTAATGTTTTAAGATATTATATAGATAAAAATCAAATATACACACAAAAAATCCCATCTTCATCTGCAGAATAAAAATCTTTTGTTCTATTTTTATTTGAGATGAGCATATAGCCTTCTTGGACAGACTCTGCTTGCATATAGTTTTTGAGTTGTATTATACCTGCTTTATGGTATTCATCACCTCTCCAGATTTTCATTTCTACCACAAATTTTTGTTTTTTAAAGAGAACAACGAGGTCTAATCTTTTTTCTGCACCTGTTTGGACTTCTTTGAAACAAAAACCTATACCATTGAGGATAGGTTTTAAAAAGACCATAAAGAGCATACGAAGTTCATTTTCAAGAAATTTGTCGGATTTTAGGTAGTCATGGCTATTGTATTTTTCTTTGATAGTCTCTTGAAATTTTAGCATGACCATTCTGAAGTCGAGATTTCCGTCTTTTTTTATGTAAGGTTCTTTGACTTTATTTAGTATTTCATAATTTGAGAGCATGATTTTTGTGACAAAATATTCTGTCATTACTTCTTCAAATATCTTGTTATGTATTCTAATTTTGTTGTATTCATCTGGAATAATCATTCCATACAATTTGGCAAAATTTATAATGGGATCCATTAAACTAAAATTAATTTCTTCATGACCAACAAGAACAGATTTTATGAGTTCAAATAGTTTTGGAATATCTTCAAGGTTTTTAGCGAGACTTTCAAAAAGAGTATTCATTTCTTGCATCAGTTTACTCACTGCCCATTCAATATCAACAACATCCCAGTTTTTATGCTCCCGCTTTGGTAATAATTCTTCATCAACCATTTTACAAAGTTTACTAACAAGAAAGGGATAACCATTTGTCCAAAAATGTATTTTCTCAGAAACAGATTTTATATCCATTTTCCGACCAGTTGTTTCTACATAATCAAGAAGCATCGATTCAATTTCAAGCGGTGAAAAGCTCATGTCGGCTGTAAATTCTACTGCAATGTTCCAGGGACTATTATATTTTTTTTCGGCTTCTGGTCTGATTTGAAGTTTCAAGGATTTTATATCATAAAGACCAGCAAGGATTACACTATGAAAAGTAATATCGTCACCCTCTCGTGCATTAAGGTATTTTTCTCTTAATAACCCTAAAAATGATATAAAAATTTGATTGTCTCTTGATTTGTCTACTTCGTCAATGATCAAAATAATCTTTTTATCAATGCTGGACATGATTTCTGTGATGGCAAGCGATAGAGTTTCAAAACCTGTTATTTTATCAATTTTCTCATTAAATAAATCTCCATATCCATTTTTTTTGATCCTAGAATCTCTTGCTAACATACCCAAAAATGATTTACAAAATCTCTCTTCATTGCTAAACATTAAATCGCCAACACCTTCAAAGCTGAGTCTTGTAGCTACATATTCATCAGAGTCGGCGAGTAGTCTTCTTAAGGCTGCTAATGTCGTAGTTTTTCCGTATTGCCTTGGCCGATTGATGACAATGTACTTTTTCATTTTTATTAAAGCCATGACTTGCTCTAGTTTGTCACTGATGTTAACCATGAAATTTTCATCTGGGATACAAGTCCCAGTTATATTAAATTTTTTCATACTTTCACTCCTAAAAACCATTATTTTTAAGTAGTTATTTTTGTCAAATAATATTTTATGGTTTCTATAGACTCACATAATCTTAAGCATTACTATTGAAATCTAAAAATACTTTATGAAAAGCATAAATTATTCTGAACTGCGTGAAGAATCTTAAGACTTTTCACTTCGTTCAAGGTGACAGGTCGGGTCGTAGAATTTTAAAGGGATAAGCGTTAAGTTGTAGCGTCAATCTCCGATTGAAACATAAATTATATAAATTTCAGATCAGAGATTGACACTACGGAATGAGGTTATTGACAGGGTGCAGTTTGCATTTCCCATTGTCTTATTGTCGCAACCACTGATTATTGTGCCAATTGTATGTCCCAGCAACTTTTTGAAATCTATCATAAAATGTAGCAAAATTGTTGCTAAAAGCATTTGAACTGACATTGACATTCGCGCCGATTGTAATTCTAGTTATGTTGCTGCCAGAAAATGCGTTACTTCCTATAGATGTTACACTTCTTGGAATATTTATTGTAGAAATGTTGTTTCCAGCAAAGGCTTGATTTCCAATTGAAGTTAGATTGCTTGACAAAGTTACATTTGTTATTCTATTTCCTAAAAATGCCTCATCACCTATCGTTATTACATTGCTTGGAACTGTAAGACTAGTGAGCTGATTATTACGAAAAGAACCCATTCCAATCGTTCTCACTCCACTTCCAATCGTTATGCTAGTAAGTTGATTAGCAGAAAAAGCGTTATTTCCGATGATAGTAACACTATTTGGGATAGATACATTAGATAATTCATTTCTTTCAAATGCTCCTTCACCGATTGAAGTAACACTATTTCCAAGAGTAATACTTGAAAGACGGTTACTATTAGAAGAGCTAGTTATATTTGTGTTCTGAGCAGGGGTAGTCCCACTAGCACTTTGGAATGTTACATTTATTCCATAAGAACCACTAACATTGTTATCATATCCTCTCACTCTAAATGAGTATCTATGATTCGCTTCTATATTTATAGATATTCTCGCATTATATCCAGAACCACTATCGTCATCTTGTCCTACTCTTTGATTTGATTGATTGAAAATCTCCATATAAGTGTCAATATTTCCGGTTGTTTCAACTGTTACCCTACCATTTGTTCTTGATTGAAACTGATATGAATGCTCTGCTCCTCTGTTTAGAGTCCTTGTAGTTCCATTAGCATTAGTATTATTTGAATCGACAAATGACCAGTTTCCAACTCCAGATGTGCCACCAGTTCCTCCACCAGCAAATGCAAAATCTCCAATTGTAGTAACACTGTTAGGAATAGTAATACTTGTTAGTCGATTGCCCAAAAATGCTCTAGAACCTATTGAGGTAACGCTATTAGGGATAACTATACTCGTCAAATTGTTTTCTGCAAATGCACCAGTGCCAATTGATGTAATACCATTGCTAATTGTAATTCTAGTTAGTTGATTCCCTCTGAAGGCGTTATTTCCAATCGCAGTATCACTACCTGGAACAATAGTAAGCAGAGTCTGCTGGTTAGTAGTGGCAAATGCTCCCTCACCTATAGTAATTCCAGTAGGAACTGTGATACTGGCCAATCTTGTGCAATCAGCAAAAGCATTTTCACCGATATTTCTGACACTACTTGGTATAGTAATACTTGTCAATCCAGTACATCCTGAAAAGGCACTACTACCAATTCTTGTTACTCTATCAGGGATGGTGATACTGGTCAGACCAGTAGCACCTGCAAAAGAGTTATTTCCTATGTTTGTTACACTATTAGGGATGGTGATACTTGTCAATCCTGTAGCACCAGAAAAAGCACTCTCTCCAATGCTGGTAACATTACTTGGGATAGTGATACTGGTCAGACTTGTATTACGAGCGAATGTGCTACTTCCAATACTAGTTAATCCGCTAGGGAGTGTGATGTTTCTTAAACTCGTGCAACCTGAAAAAGCATAGCTTCCAATTCTTGTTACGCTTTCTGGAATTGATAGACTGACCAAGCTGGTGCATCCAGAAAAAGCATTGTCTCCTATGCTTGTAACACTTTCTGGGATAGTAACACTGACTAAACTTGTGAAACCAGAAAACATATAGTCACTAATAGTTCGCAAGCCATTTGGGAGTGTAATTGTTGTCAGTCCTGTACACCCTGAAAAAACATTTCTGCCGATAGACGTTACACTGTTTGGTATAGTAAGGTTTGCCAATCTAGTACATCCAGAGAAAGCATTATCACCAATACTTACTACGCTACTTGGTATTGAGATACTAATCAAGTATGTATGATTACGAAATCCCTCACTAGCTATTCGTGTAACAGGTAATCCATTGTAAGTTGGTGGTATCACTATTTCTGTAGCTCCCGCTGAGCCTCTACTTACTTCGAATGTTGTATTATTATTTATTAAGGTATAGGACAAGCCCAAAGAGCCTTGTGGTTGCCTTTCAAATCCACTTATAGGCTGCATTCGAGCATTTATTGAACCCGGTCGTAAAGATTGGGTTTCTAAGGAGCCTAGAGGAGAAAAGATACCGTAAAGCGCGTATAATGATCCACCTACAACCCACCAGCCAGCATCATTTAGGGTACTCACTTCTTCACCTTGCTCGTTGGTTCTTTTATAGGTATCCGCTTCTGGAGCAAATCCTATTATTACTCCGGTTCCTATAGCTATATCTATCAGATTGATACCATTGTATTTCGACACAAGTTCATATTCTCTTGACTGATAACCATCCATAGTTATCAAAACCCTATAACGAGCCTCTTTTTTTCTTTCAAATCTTATTACCATTGGAGTATTCTGTGCTCTTATCAGCCTATCTCCTTCGAATATTCTGACATAAGCACCAGAAGGATTGCTGTCTATAGTAACATTTTGACTTTTTCCAGGCCACATTGTTACACAGCTTGTAACAAAAAGACAGATTATACCCAATAAAACTAAAAATAGTTTTTTCATAAATTCACCTCATTTTTTTGTTTTGAACGGATTTATCCATTCTAATATTTTTTATTTCATTTTTCCGGGACAGATAAATCTATTTCCATTATCCATTACTTCCCGCTTTAATAAACCTAAACCTAAATGGCGGTTTCCCAGGCAGTCCAATGATAGCCTCTCCCAGTCCAAGATTGCTAATATCCCAGTCCTCTACCACAAAGGCTTCTCTGACATTTTCGACTATGCCTCTGGTTTGGATAGTGGACATGAAGGTTTCTCTTTTTCGATTTTCACCATGCAGATTTTTTATGTAATGCTTTGATGTCGCATCATTTACTCTGAAGGCTATAGAGGTCAAAAAACCAGACATGATACTGCGAGCCCGCTGCTCACCATAACATTCATAGACCTGCTCTACATTTTGGATACCTATCATAAATTTAACACCAAGACTACGACCAAAATTTACAGCATCATCTACATGCTGGAGGTTTGGTATCAAACGAAACTCGTCAGCTATGAAATAGACATTGCCTTCGCTCTTTTGTCTGCAAAGAGCCTCTTTGATAGCCAAATCAAAGAGCAGACTATAAATAGGTGAGAGCATTGCTCCAATACCAATATCGTATTCGATAAAGACTATCTTACCACCTTTTGCTCTGACAAGGTTTCTGATTGCTAAACTGCCTTGTTTTTTGAAATTTCCCAATAGTATCTCACGCGAAAGCTGTTGTAACTCTGACATCACACCTTGAGTCTGAGGTGAATTGTCATTAGAAATATAGCTAATCATTGCTTTCATATCGCTATGTCCAGAGAGCATTTCTCGTAGCTCCGCTGTGGGTGATGAGTCGAGAAAATTTCTCAAGGTCAGATTATCTGCATGTAATGTGTCTTTATTTCTTGTAAAATGAGTGAGAACTGCTGAAAATAAATCCTTTGCAGCCATCGGAAAAAAAGGTTGATTTGTCTTTTCCAGTTTTTGATGAAAAAGTGCTTTAGATATCTCTACAATGTTTGCTTCCATGTTCTCATCATTTTCTATCTCATTAAAGATATTCCAATAATCCACTCCCTCTTGACCCGTAGCTGTATTGTCATTACTGATAACAATATCACCCTTTTGATAAAAGGAACGATAGAAATCGCCTTTGGTATCAAAAATTATCATCACATCGTTTGCAGTCATTGATTTTCGGAGCTGACTTATTATCTGGTCTAAAGCATTCGTCTTTCCAGTCCCAATACCACCCAAAAACATTAGATGTCGACTCAATAAATCTGCATCTAATGGGACAGATAGATTGCTACCAGTCTCATCTATACCCTGAAATGAACACATCGGATTGTTTACTGGGTATGTTATAGGTCTGTCATGTAAGACATTGCCCTCAAATACTTCGATTTTTTTCATATTTTTTACTCCAAACCATAAATCCTAAAAGATTATTTTCTTAACACTCCATTATAGTCTCTTTTTCCTGTCATCAATGTAAAAATAAATTGTCTTTCCTTACACATATAGAAGATATGTGACTCTTTATAGGAACAATTGTAACCCACCACCCCTCCCCCCCTCACCTCACACACCGCTGCGGCGGTGTGTGAGGTGAAGGGGGATGTTGGAGGGCATCTTTTCTATAAAGAGTCACATACACTTCGGTATGTGTAAGGTAAATTTATTTATCTATTTTCACTCTATCAAATAGAGTAAAATCAATACCCATATCCACCTTCATAACCACCATCGTTACTCTGTCCATTGTCAGTGCTCGGTGTTGGCTCATTAGATGAACCTGCATCTGGAGTAGAACCTACATCGGGGGTATAATTAACATCATGTCCTTGCTCATTCCCCTGTTCAGAATCTTGTCCTTGTTCATTACCTTGCTCGGCATCTTGACCTCGTACATTACCTTGCTCTGAATCCTGACCTTGTTCATGACCTTGCTCTGAATCTTGACCTTGTTCATTAACTTGCTCGGTTTCTTGACCTTGCTCAGAATCTTGTCCTTGTTCATTACCTTGCTCGGAATCTTGTCTTTGATCATTGACATGATAAGAATCTTGACCTTGCTCAATATCTTGACTTTGCTCATTGTCTAGATCAGCAACCTCTTCAAGCTGGTTGTCATGCTCTACATCCTCTTCAGGTTGGGTTTCTTGCTCTGCATCATCTTCAGGTTGGTTGTCTTGCTCTGCATCCTCTTCTGGTTGTGTGTCTTGCTCGGTATCCTCTTCAGGTTGGTTGTCTTGCTCAACATCCTCTTCTGGCTGATTATTTTGTTCACTATCCTCTTCAGGTTGGTTGTCTTGCTCTGCATCCTCTTCTGGTTGTGCGTCTTGCTCGGTATCCTCTTCAGGTTGGTTGTCTTGCTCAACATCCTCTTCTGGCTGGTCGTTTTGTTCGGCACCCTCATCTGGTTGATTATCTTGCTCTGCATCCTCTTCAGGTTGGGTGTCTTGCTCGGCTTCCTCTTCAGGTTGGTTTTCTTGCTCTACTTCCTTTTCTGGTTGGTTATCTTGCTCAACATCCTTTTCAGGATGGTTGTCTTGCTCGGCTTCCTCTTCAGGTTGGTTTTCTTGCTCTGCATCCTTTTCTGGTTGGTTATCTTGCTCAACATCCTCTTCAGGTTGATTGTCCTGCTCGCCTTCCTCTTCTGGTTGATTTTCTTGCTCAGCATCCTCTTCAGGCTGTGTGTCTTGTTCGGTATCCTGGTCAGGTTGATTATCTTGCTCGGCATCCTCTTCAAGTTGTGTGTCTTGTTCAACATCCTCTTCAGGTTGGTTGTCTTGCTCGGCATCCTCTTCTAGTTGGTTGTCTTGCTCAGTATCCTCTTCAGGTTGGTTGTCTTGCTCAGCATCCTCTTCAGGTTGATTGTCTTGCTCTGCATCATCTTCTGGTTGGGTTTCTTGCTCGGCTTCCTCTTCTGGTTGGGTTTCTTGCTCTGCATCCTCTTCAGGTTGGGTTTCTTGCTCAGCATCCTCTTCTGGCTGGTTGTCCTGTTGGGAATCCTCTTCTGGCTGATTGTCTTGCTCGCTTTCCTCTTCAGGTTGATTGTCTTGCTCAACATCCTCTTCAGGTTGGTTGTCTTGCTCAACATCCTCTTCAAGCAGATTGTCTTGCTCTACATCCTCTTCTGGTTGTGTGTCTTGCCCAGCATCCTCTTCTGGTTGATTATCTTGCTCAGCTTCCTCTTCAGGATGGTTGTTTTGCTCTACATCCTCTTCTGGTTGGTTGTTTTGCTCAGCATCCTCTTCTGGTTGATTGCCCTGCTCTGCACCCTCTTCAGATTGGTTATCTTGCTCTGCATCCTCTTCAGGCTGATTGTCATGCTCTGCATCCTCTTCAGGTTGGGTTTCTTGCTCTGCATCCTCTTCAGGCTGATTGTCATGCTCTGCATCCTCTTCAGGTTGGGTTTCTTGCTCTGCATCCTCTTCAGGTTGGTTATCCTGCTCAGCATCCTCATCAGGTTGGGCGCCTTGCCCAGAATCCTGATTAGGTTCATTATCTTTTTCGTAACCATTCTTTTGATTTTGATTATTTTCTATATCTATTCTTTGATTCTCTGGGAGAGTACTGTTTATGTGTTGAAATTCTTCAGTACCTATATATGGATCAGATAGTTGCATAGGCTGGCCAGGCTCTCCATTGGGACCTGGCTCTGAATTTACACCAGGAATATGATGATATCCATTAGTAGAGTTTTGAAAATTGCCTTCATGAGCATCTTGATGCTCACTTCGTGTGAGAGCTTGTATATTATTACTTTGTCCTTGAGAATCTGGAAAAGCTTCTGCTGATTTCATATGATGCCCTTCAAATGTTTTTCCATATCCATCAGTAGGTACCCCAGCACTTGCTCTTTCACCTCCACCACCATACTCACTTGGGCGATAATTCATAATTTCAATCTGTTGTTGAAGGGACCAGTCTCGTGTTCCTTGTCCTTGTTTTATTAGCTCTCTTTCGTTATTCCAAAATCCCTGAATAGCATCAGAGCATTTTTGGGGATCACGATTCTTGGTTTCACTCATTATCGTACCCTATTTTTTATGACTAAGGCAAAAAAGGTTTTGAAATTTTCATGCTCAATTACTGTTTCTCCATACTGATAAATTTTTTGTGACCCATTTAGTATGCATATGGGGTCTCCAAATGCATATCCTATTTCGATGTAGTTATAACTAATTCCTTTTGGATTTGTATCAACATAAGGTTGATGTAATATACCGTAAAAATGTATTGAATTATCAAACAATTTACATCCATCAGTATATTTTAGCCATTCTCTAAAATCTTTCGGAAATGTAAAATTGTTTCTCTTTTCAAATATATCAATTTCTTCAGTTGTCGCTCCGGGATTTAAAGACATAGTGTAAGTATCTATGTCTATAATTTCATTAAGCTTAGTTATCAAATCTGCCAAATTATCATGTTCATATCGAATATGAGGCATTTATTCCAATCTCCTTAATCTTTTACTTGACCACCCACTTTGCCAGCCCTAGATCCCCCAGTTTCTGTATATCATTAATGATAGCACCCAACTCTCTGATAGCACTTTCAGATTCTTCTGTCGGGATGACTTCCATAAATCCAAGTCCTTTTTCAAAAGCCATAGAAACTTGATTTTCTCTGCGTATATCAATAGCAGCAGTAGACCCCATTTTATTTAGAATGTTTATGACTAGATTTGGTCTAAAACAAAAAATAAACACACAAACGATTGTTGTAATCACAGATATGCCCAAAAATAAGTAAAAAATTTCGGCTCTCGAAGCTACATGAGACAATTGGAAACCAGCTATACTGAAACAGAGGAAAAATAGTTTGAGACCAAATTTTTTATACATAGCAAAAAATGGAATTAGACATCCAATTCCTATTGCTAAGCCAAAAAGGGTCATCAAGGTTGCCCATGTTTTTTCGGTTCTATCTCTTCTTCTGACTGCTTCTGTTTCTGCAAGTAAAGCGTTTTCAAGATTTGCTTTTGCTTGTTCTATTTCTCTTTCCACATATTCTTTTTCTCTTATCGCTGTGGCAAGATTGGCTTGAGCCTCTGCCATAGCTGACTCTGATGTATCACGGTATCTTTGTGTATCATATAGCATATTTCCCATCCAATCTCTTCCACGTTCTATTCTTCTTGTTCTCTGGATACCATCTCTTGCATCCCTTTCAGCATTAGTAACAGCTTCTTGGGCAGGTCTAAGTTTTGCTTCAGCTACTGGTACAGCTCTTTCTGCTGCATTTCTATATTGAATTGCATCTCGTTCTCTTTCTCTAGACAGCTGAACATGTCTGGGATTCATTATCTGTCTCGTCATCCCGGATTGAAAAATGATCGAATATGCTAAGTACATAATAGCAAGCGCAAAAAGCAGATACAAGAAATTGAATTTATAATTATTTCTTGCCTCGATTCCAGCAACTTCATCAATAGCATATTCTTGTTGTAGGGATGTTCTTCCTCTAACTGAGGTTCCAGCTGCTCTAAAGATAACTCTTTTGTTTGTTACCTGGAGTCTACCTTCTGCTCTCTCAAATCTAAGTAGATTTCTCAGGATAGCAATGTTATACTGTTTGACAGGTATTTCATTTTCTGTCGCAGCGATACATTCGGGGACTATTTTCATCCCTCTTTCATAAGTATCAGTTTCGTTTCTTTCTGGAGAACCTATCCCCATTCGATTTTTCATCGTTTTCATAATTTACCTCTTTTTTGTTTTTGATGTATTATATCATTTTAAACTATTCCCTTTTTTTTCTTTCAAAACCCACACCCTCGCTAAATCATTTTTGAATAAAAATGATTTAGCGAGGGTGTGGGTTTTGAAAGAGAGAGGGTGGTTTGGGGTTTTCTGTTTTCTACAATCCCAGAGTTCATCAAGGATAGGCTTGTGATTTGATATTGTGTATTTTTTGTGATGATGAGATTGCTTCGGTGGGATAGCAAGAAGGAACCTCGCAAAGACGGGCTGGGGGGATAGTGACACGGAGATTGCTTCGTGAGGATAGCAAGAAGGGACATCGCAAAGACGGGCTGGGGGGATAGTGACACGGAGATTGCTTCGGTGAGATAGCAAGAAGGAACCTCGCAAGGACGGCTGTGGGGATAGTGACACGGAGATTGCTTCGTGAGGATAGCAAGAAGGAACCTCGCAAAGACGGGATTTTAGGAATGGAAAATGGAGAATGGAGAATGGAAAATGAATGAACATAAATTGCTTCACAAGGATAGCAAGAAGGAACCTCGCAAAAACGGCTGGGGGGATAGTGACACGGAGATTGCTTCGTGAGGATAGCAAGAAGGAACCTCGCAAAGACGACGAGGGGGATGTGCCGAAAAGGCTTATATAGGGCGGATTATTCGGGGGGGGGGGGGGGGGGGGAGAGGGTTATTTTTTAAATAAGGGGGGGGGTATAGGGGGTGGTGTTTAAAAAAAAAAAAAAAAAAAACAATTT
>WRLO01000062.1 GCA_009777575.1 Candidatus Cloacimonadota bacterium | reverse complement strand
CTATACAGAGGAGGGGACTTATTCTGTGACGCTGACGATAACAGTGGGGTCGATATTTGATTCTAACCCTTCCCCCCCCATATCCGAGATTGCTTCAGGTAGATTGCTTCAGGGAGAAAATTCAAGCGGGAAACCTCGCAATGACGATGGGGGTAGCCTTACAATGACGACGGGAGGGGCAAACGAGGGTAGTAAATATACTATCACCAAACCTGATTTCATAGTGGTAGGACCCGTATCTGTGAATGATGAAACTATATTGCCTTTTGCGGGACACAATCTTCAAAATTATCCTAATCCCGTGAATATGTCAATAAATCCGAATGTCTTGATATCTTTTGATTTGCCTATTGTATCATCTTTTACCCACCCCAGCTCTGAGATTGCTTCAGATAGATTGCTTCGGGAGGAAAATTCAAGTGGGAAACCTCGCAATGACGATGGGGGTAGCCTCGCAACAACGATGAGAGGGGGGATTGATCCTATCATAGAAATCTATAATATACGGGGTCAAAAGATAAGGACAATGCGGACAGGGATGAGTTTTTATGATCTTGCTGTCATAGCTGGACTTGCACAGGAAAACTTGAATTTGATACCGACGAGGAATTATAGTGTCATCTGGGATTTATGCGATGAAAATAGACGACAGGTTAGCTCTGGAGTTTATTTTTATAGAGCTGTAATAGATGGAGAGGTGATTGGTACAAATAGGATGGTGGTGGTGAGGTAATGGATAATGGAGAAAATTTATTTTTTTGTTCTAATTAATAAAAATTACAACTTTTTTTGTAACAATTCTTAAAACTTGAGTTTTATAGATTATGAAATTTTTTTTTCATTTTTTTTCCTTTATAAGCATGGTCCTAGTGACCATGCTTTTTTCCTCATGTGCTTATTACAACACTTTTTACAATGCTAAACAGTATTTTGAATCAGCACAGAGTAGACCTTTGAACCCTCAGGGAAGACCTACTTCGCAGGCGATTGAGGACTACAATAGGGTTTTACGCAAATGCGGTGTCATACTCACGGATTTTAAAAATTCTCGTTGGGTTGACGATGCTTTGTTTTTGATGGCGAAAGCTTTATACTATCGTGGTCAAAATCTGATTCAAGCTCTGGATTCTTTCAACGATTTGATTCAATTTTATCCCGATAGTCCCTTTGTGAGAGATGCCATTCTTTATACTGCAAAAATCCATTACGATTTAAATCAAAAAGATGAAGCTTTTAGTATCCTAAGAAGTTTCATTGCAAATAACGATTATCAAGCAGACCATCCCAAGGCTTTAGTTTTGATATCAGATTTATACATCATGGAAAAAAATTTTATTGAAGCTCAGCAATTCCTAATGATGCTAATAGAAAGATTTCCCCGCAGTCCACAATTTGCTGAAGCCTATATATTGCTTGGAAAAACATATTTTGATAATGACAATTTCCCTCAATCCTTAGAAATATTTTACGAAATAACCACCAAAAAACTACCTCGAAGCATTCAATATGACGCAATGTATTATATTGCATACAGTTATTTTTATCTAAATGATTTTGAGTCAGCATTTAACACTATAAGAAATCTACAAAGAAGGGAATTTAGATTAGCAAAACTTGCAGAACAGAGCATTTTACACGCTCGTATCATAGCAGAGATAGGTAATCCCGCAGATGCAATTGATATGCTCGAATTGGTCACAACAAACAATCAACGAACGGATATAGCAGCAGAAGCAATTTATTATATAGCCGAAATACAGTTTAGAAAACTCCATGATTATGAAAATGCTATTGAGAATTTCAATCGAGTTCGCAGAGAATCGCAAAGATCAGAATTTTCAGATAGAGCTGTCACAAGAAGTGCAGTAGCAAGCCAAATATTGCAATATCATAGGCAATCCACTACCTGGACAGCAGAGCAATTGATTGCTGAGCAATTCAAACTCGCAGAATTTTATCTGTATGAATTAGCTTTACCAGACTCCGCCCTTTACATTTACAGCCTCATTCCAACTCAAAAAATAAATATTGAGATGTTACTTGATTCTTTAAGAACAGTTATAACTGAATATGAGTTAGACAATTTTACATCAATAAATCACAATATTGAATCATTGTTTGCTGAAGCAGATTCTATACAAGTAGATAGGGAATTTTTTGAGGAGATAGCAGAGATAAAAAGCGACATAGATATTGATAATATCAAGGATTCTATTGCTCTATACGAAAACGATTTAAATATGTATGATACTCTGTTCATTCCACAATCATATTTTATGCGTATTGTAGTCAAAAAACAATTTTTTGAAGGAATCAAAGATTTTCAACATTTATTATATACTTTAAATTTTGATTTTGCAGAAAGTAGATATACTGAAGCGGCACGAGAATTTATTAATGATGAACCTGTTACATACCTCACACGACTGGAAAAATATCAATTGAATCGATTTGAATACGCTATGAGTTATTATTTGCAGGGGCCAGAAATATATAGGGCAAATTTGAACTATATCATAAATATTTTAGAATCTTTAGTTAATACAGAAATGTCTGATTTACAAGATAAAGTTCTTTTTACGCTGGGTTTTATTCATTTTGTTGATAGAAGAGACTTTATGACAGCACAAATATATATAGACGCATTATTAGAAAACGCACCTCAAAGCGATTTTGCTAATTTTGTGAACAATTTTTATGATGGAACGACATTTATTGCATATGATAGATTACCCTCCATTGTCGAATATGATTTATTGATGGCTGAAAGTATGGGAGATATTGATGATTTTAGTCTAATAACTGCTGGTCCTATTGAAAGACCACTTGAAAATTTAGAATTTGATGAAGTAGGATTTATCCCTCCTGCTATTGTGTCTCTTCCTTTTATCATTCCCACTTTTACACCCACAGAAGTAGATATAGTAAATATCGATGATGATCCCATGCACAACAATGTCTCTATCTTATCTCCTATTCTTAATCCTCTTGTCATATCAAATGAAGAACCAGAGGAAATCATTAATGAAAACGACATAGATTTAGAAGAACAACGAGAGATTGTTACAACTCCTTTAGTGACACAAACAACACCCGATATTAATGAAATCGAAGAAACTCTCTCTGAAGTTATTGAAACAGAGATTACGGCTCCAACTCCAATCATAACTCAAAGTAATAATATTCCGACAGAGATTAGCCAAGATCATCCTGTAAACATAAAATATGAACTTGTAAATCAATGGACAGTCCATCAAGGAGATTCTTTATGGCGAATTGCTTCACAACCCGAAGTTTTTGGCAACCCTCTTCTTTGGGAAGATATATTTAATGCAAATCGCGACCTAATATTAGATCCACATTTCATCTATCCAAATCAAATTTTTATCATACCAAGACTTGATGACTTAACCGTTGTTAGTCCCGAATGATTCGACATTATTTGACAATGTAATTCTTTATTAATTATAAGTTTAACATCGCTATAAATCTACTGAATACAGTTTTATTTCATGTCTGAAAATCCGTTTCAAAGACAAAATTTTTTTTTAAAAATATGCTTTATACTTATGTGTTTTGGAGTTGTAATAAAAAGTAGTTTAATTATTCTAATTGTTGCTGTATTGCTAAACATAGTTATATTCATCAGAGTTCCAATTGTCTTAAATACATTTTTCAGAACCATTCTAAAACTATCTTTTTTGTGGATTATTTATCTTTTATGCTCTCTACTTTTCGATATAAATTTTGATGAACAAGCAAAATTTTTACTGAGATTTTTATTATTGCTGCAATTATCTGCTTTTATACTTAAATCATTTTCTCAAAAGTATATACTTAAAAAAATTAGGTTTTTATTAAAATATAAATTTTTTCAAAATATCTATTATTATTTCATCTTTGTTTTTCAAATATTTAAACATATCATTGAAAGCTACAAAAAAGCTGAAATTGAAATAGTGATTCACAAAAAACAAGTTCTTTCTAATTTTCTTGAAAAAAATATGAAGGTAATAAAATCAATTTTTGACAATTTTGATAACATAAAAAAAGAATTATTTTTACCTATCAATGAACAAGATACAACAGATGATAATTTTAAATATGAGAAAAATAAAGGTTTAATAGGGTGTTATCTTTATTTCTTTCAAAAAAATTTATTTATTATTAGCATTATTTGTATTTATACTGGATTATTATTTTTATAGGTGGCAAAATGAAAAGACTAGCAATGCTTATAGCCTACGATGGTAGTAAATATTTTGGTTGGCAAGTTCAAAAACAAAGCCCTACTGTTCAAGAATGCCTTGAAAAAGCATTGTCATTTATTGCAAAAACAGAGATTAAAGTTATAGGTGCAGGCAGGACAGACACAGGTGTTCACGCTTTAGGTCAAGTGGCACATTTTGATTTTCCAGTCAAAATGACTACTGAACAACTCAGAATAGCATTAAAATCATTTATAAAGCATTCAATACAAGTTTTAGATATTGTTGAGGTTGATCCTGATTTTCATTCAAGATATGATGCTTTGGCAAGAACATATAAATATGTCATTACATTCCATAGAACACCATTTAATTGCCAATATAAAACATCATTTCATAGATATAATCTCGACATTGAAGCTATGAAAGCATGTATTCCATTTTTTTTAGGGAAAAATGATTTTACCTCCTTTTCAAAACCAAATCCAGATATAACAAACTATATTGCAAATGTTTATGAAATGACTATCTCATGCTCATCTACCTATTTAAAAAACAATGATTTAATAATTGAAATAACCGCAAATAGATTTTTCCACAATATGATCAGAAGAATTGTAGGCGCTCTAGTATCTGTATCACACAAATCATTGAAGCCAGATGTTATTCATGAATGGTTGAAAATGAGAAAACATGAGCAAAAAAATTATTTTACTGCTCCTCCTAACGGTCTATATCTAACAAAAATAACATATCCTAACGATGTTGTCAGTTTTAATCAGGATTATTTCGGAGATATTTTAAATATTCTATAAATATTTATTTTAAAATATAATTAGAGTTTAGTAACTAAATTAAGCTATAATAATTGATTGTAAAAAATGTCTTGACTTTTAAGGTAAGATAAAAAAAATGGTATAAATTTCAAATTCGGAGGCTGCTATGAAAAGCAAAGTTTTTTTATTTTTGGTATTATCGCTACTTTTTTTATCAATATTAAGTGGTTCATTGATCTTTGATATGCCCAATCAAAGTAAAGAAATTGAATCTTCAATATCAGAAGATTTTGAAACTATGAGCGCAATCCATTCAGAAGATTTGTCTGATAGAAGAATAAGCACTTGTGGAAGAAAGCGATGCACTTGTTAGGGTTTGTTTAAAGCAGAGAATATATATCTTCAGAAAAAAATAAATTATGGGCAAAGTTTTATCAACTTCAAGTATCGCAAATAGCAATGATAATATTGGTTTTACAACATCATTTCCAGTAGAAATTGTTTTTGCTGCTGGTTGTAGACCAATAGATTTGAACAATATATTTATTCAAACCTATCCATCAATATTGGTTCGAAAAGCAGAATTGGCTAGTTTTCCAAGAAATATATGTGCATGGATTAAAGGTATGTATGCAGTTATTAATGAGAAATCTAATAGAGGAAATTCCACATCACAAAAAACTCAAATAAATTCAAAGTTAATAAAATCATATGATTCTACAGTTAATATCGAGATGCCGACATTACAAACAATCATTGGTATTGTGCAAGGGGATTGTTCAAATACACATTCTTTAATGGATATATTAAAAGATGAGGGTAAGAATATAATCTCTTTTTCATATCCTTTTGATAGAGATAGAGATTTTCTAAATACTGAAATAACTAAATTGGAAGCCTATTTTAATATTTCTCGCAGTGAAACTCAAAAAATGAAACAAAAACTTGACCAGATAAGAAAAAAATTAATATTATTAGATGAAATGACATGGAAAACCAATCAAATAACTTCTTATGAAAATCATAAATGGTTGGTCTCATCTTCAGATTTTAACAGTGATTATGAAGAATTTTCATCAGATTTAGACATTTTTCTAGAAAAAGCAAAAATAAGAAAGCCTTTTCAAAAAAGAATCAGACTTGGATATGTAGGAGTTCCACCAATTCTGGATGATCTTTACTCTTTTATCGAAGATTGCGGTGCAAGAGTTGTGTTTAATGAGGTTCAAAGACAATTTAGCATGTTTTATTTAGCAGAAGACATTGTAGAACAATATAGACGATTTACATATCCATATTCTATTTTTGAGAGAATTGAAGATATAAAAAAAGCTATTATAGATAGAGAATTGAAAGGTTTATTGTGTTATACACAATCATTTTGTCATAGACAACTAGATGTAATTACTCTAAAAAAACATCTTGACTTACCTATCTTGCAGATTGAAGGAGACCAACCTAACAAACTAGATGCAAGAACAAAACTACGAATAGAGAGTTTTATAGAAATGATAAGTGAGATTTGAAAAATTAATTATTTCAATTTTAAAGGATTTATTTATGGAATTTATTAAAAACAATTTTCAAGAATCAAACAGACTAAAAAAAGATTTTATGAATGATGAAAAAAATCTTCAAAAACTTGAAGAAGTGATTTTTTTGTTAGTGGATAAGCATACCAATGGAAATAAAGGTATAACATGTGGAAATGGTGGTTCTGCTTGTGATGCTATGCATTATGCAGAAGAATTGACCGGCCGTTTTAGAAAAGATAGAGAAGCATTAGGAGCCATAGCTCTAACAGACCCTTCTTATATCACTTGTGTAGCAAATGATTTTGGATTTGATAAAATCTTTTCAAGAGGTATTGAAGCCCTCGGGAAAAAAGATGATTATCTGATTGCAATATCAACAAGCGGAAACTCCCCAAACATCATAAAAGCAGTAGAAGCAGCTAAACAAAAAGATATGTTGATTATAGGGCTACTCGGTAAGGATGGTGGAGCATTAAAAGATTTGGTAGACTATGCCTTTATAGTGCCTGCCTCAACCTCAGATAGAATTCAAGAAATACACATCTTGTTGATTCATACTATCATTGAAGGGATAGAAAGGATTATGTTCAAAGAAAACTATTGTTGATATTTCTATATACTTTTGTGATCATTATCTAGATTTGCTTTATAAAAATGATCAATAGTTTCTGTTAATCCTTTTTTGAGATCATATTCTGGTTTCCATTTAAGTATTTTCATTGCTTTTTCTATATTAAGACAGCTTTTTTTTATATCTCCTGGTCTAGGTCCTTCTTTAAAAGGGTTAAATTTTTTTTTCATTTGCTTGGAAATTAATCTTAAGAGGTTTTCTGTTGTTGTTTCTGTTCCAGAACCTATGTTAATAGCTTCTTTACTTGCTTTGTTAAGAGCCATGACATTTGCTATAACAACATCCTTAATATAAATATAGTCTCTGATCATTCCTTCAGGAGTATCCTGATATGCGTATATAGTTGGGATTTGGTCTTCTAAGAGTTTTTTTATAAAGATAGAGACAACTCCAGCCTCTCCTTCTGCTACTTGTCTAGGTCCGAATACATTGGAATATCTGAGAGTAGTAAAATCAAGTCCTTGGGTTTGCGAATAAAAAGTTAAATATAACTCAGAAGTATATTTATTTATAGCATAAGGAGATAGTGGTTTTGGAATATAGTTTTCTGTAGTGGGATACTCAGCTGCTTCGCCATAAATTGCTCCTCCAGAAGAAATAAAAATCACCTTTTGAGTATCATATTTTACACTGTTAATCAATATATTCAAAAAACCAACTATATTCACATCGATATCTATTAGCGGTTTATCAACTGAGATAGGGACACTTATTTGGGCTGCATGATGGTTAATAATGTCTGGTTTTTCTGATTTGAAAATCTTTTCAATATCAGGGTGTCTTATGTCTTGTAGATAAAACTTAGCTTGGGGATTAACATTTTTCATAAAACCTGTCGATAAATTGTCTACTACAACTACATCATGTCCCAATTCAATGTATTTGTCTACAATATGTGAGGCAATAAAACCAGCACCACCAGTGACTAATATTTTCATAATCATCCTATAAAAAACTTAACATACTCAGCCTTTTCATTTTTTTACAGTCTAGTAATATTTTCATCATCAAATCCTTTAAAAACATTCCTTGTATCAAGTATATGTTGAGCTTGAGATTTTATGACATCAAGATCAAAACTATCATGATCTGTTAAAAGTATCACTAAATCATAATTATTTATTTTTTCCATAGAAATACTAGTATAAAGCTTACCATTCAATTCATTATGAAATTTTTGCACATAAGGGTCATAATAATCAAATTTGGCATCCCAGTTTTCTAACAAGGTTATCAAATAGTGTATAGGCGATTCTCTTACATCACGAATGTTTTTTTTATAAGCTGCTCCAAGTAAAAAAATCTTAGCTTTTGAAATAGCTAATTTTTTTTTGTTTAGTATCTTGATAGCCTTTTCAAGAACAAATTGAGGCATTTCCATATTTATTTCACCAGCCAGTTCAATAAGCCTTGTATGAAATGAATATTCTCTTGCCTTCCAGGTCAAATAAAATGGGTCTATTGGGATACAATGTCCACCGACTCCTGGACCAGGATAAAAAGCCATGAAACCATAAGGTTTTGTCTTTGCTGCTTCTATAACTTCCCATATTGAAATTCCCATTCTTTCACAAAGTATAGCCATTTCATTGGCAAGCGCTATATTGATATTGCGGAAAGTGTTTTCGTATATTTTTTCCATTTCAGCCACAGCAGGAGAGGACACGAGATATACATCAGCTTCTAAAATAGTTTCATAAAATGATTTAGCTACAACATTACAATTTTCAGTGATGCCTCCAACTACTTTAACGGTATTTGCAGTATGATATGATTTATTGCCAGGGTCTACTCTTTCGGGAGAATAAGCTATAAAGATATCTTTTCCGATGATAAAGTCTTTTTCTTTTATTGGAGGGACTATTAACTCTTCAGTAGTGCCAGGATATGTCGTGCTTTCTAAGACTAATAAGGTTTCAGTAGAAATATGCTTTTTAATACTGTTTATTGACTCTTTGATGTATCTCATATCTGGTTGATGAAATTTGTCAAGAGGAGTTGGCACTGCTACTAAAATTACATCAATCGATTTTAATAAAGAATAGTCATTGCTTGCTCTTAAAAATCCTTTATTTACAAGCTCATTTAACTCTTCATCATTGACATCATCAATATAATTTTTACCGGCATTGACATTTTGGATACAAAAATCACTCACATCGATGCCAATGACTTTATACCCTTGTCTCGCTACTGCAACAGCCATTGGCAAACCAACATAACCAAGCCCGATGACTGCTACTTGGGATTTTCTTTCTTTAAACTTTTTGATCAATCTTTCTGTGTGCATGTTTTTCTCTTAATCCTTATAAATACGATAGTCGATATATTTTATCGCCACTGATAACGCCCAATTCGCCATTTAATAACGGTAATGTTCTGACTTATATGGTCCTTCTATCTTTACTCCTATATAGTCAGCTTGTGCTTTCGTCAATTTGGTCAGGTTTACTCCGAGTTTATCCAGATGTAGCCTAGCGACTTCTTCATCAAGAATTTTTGGGAGCATATATACTCCAAGCGGCAAATTCTCTTGCCAAATTTTTATTTGAGCTAATACTTGATTGGTAAAAGAATTACTCATTACAAACGAAGGATGACCAGTAGCGTTTCCGAGATTAACCAGTCTACCTTCAGAAAGCAAGATTATGCAATGTCCTTCTGGAAAAATTATTTTGTCTACTTGTGGTTTGATATTGACTTTTTGGACTCCTGGATATGCATAGAGTTTTTCAACTTGAATTTCGTTATCAAAATGACCAATATTACATACTATAGCTTGGTCTTTCATTTTCAACATATGCTCTAAGGTGATGACATCACAATTTCCCGTTGCTGTTACAAAAATATCGGCTTCAGTTATTGCTTCTTCTAAAGTCTTAACTTCATATCCTTCCATTGCTGCTTGCAATGCGCAAATAGGGTCTATTTCTGTCACTATAACTCTGGCTCCAAATCCTCTCATTGACTGCGAACACCCTTTACCAACATCCCCATAGCCACAAACTACTACTACCTTACCAGCTACCATGATGTCTGTGCCTCTTTTGATTCCATCTGCAAGGGATTCTCTGCAACCATAAAGATTATCAAATTTTGATTTTGTTACTGAGTCATTGACATTGATAGCAGGGAAAAGGAGTTTACCATCCTTGAGCATTTCATAAAGTCTATGGACACCCGTAGTTGTCTCTTCAGATACTCCTTTTACTTCTTTAGAAATTTTATGCCATCTTTGAGGAAATTTTTCAATATCTTCAAGTATACATCTTTGTAATATACTAAATTCAGTGTTGTTGGTTGTTATTTCTGGTATTTTGCCAGTTTTAGCATATTCTTCTTCGAGACGATAACCTTCATGTATCATTAAAGTAGCATCACCACCATCGTCAACTATCATTTGCGGTCCTGTTTCGTCACTAAATAAAAGAGCTTTTTTGGTGCACCACCAATACTCTTCGAGTGTCTCACCTTTCCAAGCAAAAACAGGGACTTTTCTTTCTACAACAGCCGCAGCAGCGTGGTCCTGAGTTGAAAAAATATTACAACTTGCCCAGCGAACCTCTGCTCCAAGTTCTGTTAGAGTTTCTATCAAAATCGCTGTCTGGATAGTCATATGTAAGCTACCCATGATTCTGACATTTTTCAATGGCTTGCTATGTCCATATTTTTCTCGAAGAGCTATCAGACCGGGCATTTCTTTTTCTGATATTTCTATTTCTTTACGACCATAACTTGCTAAGGTCATATCCTTTACTTTGTAATCCAAAATAATCCTCCAATATTTTTATCTGAAAAAAAAAAATTTCAAGTATATTTAGTTAACTCCAAAAATATTATTTTTGTTACAATATTTATATAAAACACTATTTTTTATTTATAGATATGTTTTTATGTTGAATAGCATTGAGAATAACCTTCTCAAAATGTCATCTTTGGGCTGTCTAATGAAAAACTATTTATAAAAAAAAATCTCTTTTTTGAACCTGATTATAAAACTTTTTGTTGACAAAAAAAGTTTATTGAAAATAATTGTCCGATTATAAAGAATTTATTAAATTTTGGAGGATATTTAGAAAATATGCCAAATCATAAGTCATGTGAAAAAAGATTAAGACAGGATGTAAAAAGAAGAAGTCAAAACAATTATGTCCGTAGCACTTTGAAGACGCTTGCGAAGAAAATGCGTTCTAATATTAGCTTACAAGAGAAAGAAGCTCTCTTAATTACTGCTTATTCTCAATTTGACAAAGCGGCTAAAAAAGGAGTAATTCACAAAAAGACCGCTTCCAGAAGAAAATCAAGAATTGCTCTGTATTACAATTCCCAAGCAACTTCGAAAGAAACTGAAAATAACGGTTAATTATGAGCATTGATTTCTTATGAAGGTGTCCTGTTAGCTGATTCATTTTAATTACTGCATGGTCAAATATTTGGAGATATAGACGGGTGAAATAAATTGATTTTCCTTTGAAATGCCTCAAAGAGATAATCTTTTAACAAATCCATATCGGTTTCCAACTCCAGCCGTGCATGAAAACAATGATTCCCCCCCCCCAAAATATTTGGGGGGGGAAGTTATAAAAGAGGTTAATACATGCTTTCTATTGTCAAAACTCTTAAAGAAAAACTAGCAAAAACTAGAAATTCTTTTGTAGGAAAAATAGCTGAGACCCTTTCTCTCAGGGTAAAAGTTGATGAAAGCCTTATGGATGATCTTGAAGAGATTCTTTTACAAGCTGATATAGGTCCAGAGCTTTCTATGCATATCATCGATGAATTAAGAGAAACTATCAGAATTAATAGCGTTACTGAGCCTGCAACAGTCCAAGAACATCTTCTCGGCATCATCAGTAAAAAGCTTGTAGATGACTATGAAGATCAAAAATCTTTTTTTTCTTTAACCTCTGATTCTGCAAATTGTCCCAAAATCATTCTTATTGTTGGTGTGAATGGCACTGGAAAAACTACTTCGATAGGAAAAATAGCAAAAACATTTAAAAAACAGAATAAGACTGTTTTGCTTGTTGCTGCTGATACTTTTAGGGCTGCTGCTATTGAACAACTCACTATCTGGGCTGAAAGGTCTGATATTCCCATTTTTAAAAAAGAAGCGGGAACTGACCCTTCATCTGTTATTTTTGATGGTCTAAATCATGCTAAAGCAAAAAATATTGACATTGTTTTGATTGATACTGCCGGTAGACAACACAACAAAGTAAATCTTATGAATGAACTAAGCAAAATAGGTCGAACTATCAAAAAAGTTATTCCTGAAGCTCCCGATGAGACATTATTAGTGCTTGACTCTACTACTGGACAAAACGCTATTTCACAAGCTCATTTTTTTAATGAAATCATCCCCATTTCAGGTGTCATTCTCACTAAATTTGATGGGACTGCAAAAGGGGGGATTGTTATCGCTATCAAAAATCAATTAAATATACCTGTAAAATTAATCGGTATTGGTGAGACTATTGATGATTTAAAAGAATTTAATGTTAATGAATTTGCTGATGCATTGTTTCATTAGATGATTTATATTAAAGGAGTTACTATGAAAAGGTTTTTATTTTTTTTCATTTTGATTTTTCTCTTTATCTCTTCTGATTTGAGAAATGATTCTTTCTCATTATCAGGGCAAAGTTTTGACTTTCTTACTAGTGGTGTATTGGATGAAATTACTTTCCTGGAAACAAATTTCATTGATGTGCCTACTGGCTCTACTATTCTCATTGCTGTCACTTTTAACATTCCAGAAGGATTTTATGCCGCTCATCAAGAAGATTTTTTTGGAATTGATATCGAGGAAAGCGATGGTATTACAGGGGGGCGTGTCTTCTATCCAGAAGATTCCATTGAAACTGATTTTGGTTTTGTAAAGTATGAAGGTTCTGTCACTTTGCTTAAAGAGTTAATTATAGCACAAAATGCTATTCAAGGTGAGAGAGAGATTGAAATTGTCGCTTTTTATCAAATTTGTCTCGAAGACGGGACTTGCCTCGTGCCAACTGATGAGTATCATGTTTTAACTCTTTATGTGGTCCAAGGCATCAATGAAACTAGAAGAGGTATTGACTTTTCTGGGCAAACTGGAAATGCCTTGAGATACATATTATTTGCCTTTCTTGGAGGTATCATTTTGAATCTCATGCCTTGTGTTTTACCTATTTTATCTATCAGAGCTTTTAATTTGGTTTCGCAAAGCAACAACTCCCCTAGAAATATTCTCATCAATTCCACTTTATATGTTCTCGGAATTTTAATCTCATTTATTGTTTTAGCTACTGTTGTTACGGTAATAAAGCTTTCTGGGGAAATGATTGGTTGGGGATTTCAGTTTCAAAATCCAATGTTCATGATGTTTTTACTTAGTTTGATGTTCATCTTTTCTCTCTCTTTATTCAACGTTTTTACTATCAACATACCAGGTATGAACACTGCGACTAAAGCATCTAGCAAATCTGGCTATCTTGGCTCTTTTTTGATGGGCATTTTCTGTGTTTTGCTCGCTACTCCCTGCACTGCTCCTCTTTTAGGTGCTGCCCTTGGGTTTGCTTTTGCTCAACCACCACTAATAATTTACACTATTTTCCTGTCTGTAGGATTTGGATTAGGGTTTCCTTTCCTTTTGATTGGATTTTTCCCAAAAGCGATAAAAATATTGCCAAAACCCGGTGAATGGATGAATGTTTTCAAAGAAATATTAGGATTCTTATTACTCGCATTTGCTGTTTCGATGGTAGGTGTACTTGTTGTTCAAGGACTTAGCATCACAAATGTATTATATTTCTTACTCATACTTGCTTTTGCTACATGGTTGTATGGTCGATTTGTTACCCCTTTGTATTCGAAGACTACTCAATGGATTATCGCTATCATTGCTATATTGACGATAATAATTGGTGGAATGATTACTTTGAAAAACTATGATAACGACTTCAATAGTAGCGAGACTGTTAGCGCCAGATATGACGGTTTTTGGGATGTATTCAGTGAATCTGCTTTTCAAATTGGATTAGCTGAAGGTAGACCTATTTTTATCGATTTTACTGCTGATTGGTGTACCGTCTGTAAAATGAATGATGCTGTAGTTTTAAGCCAAAGTGATATCAGACAAGCTTTTATAGACAATGATGTCTTGATGTTGAAAGGCGATTTTACTAGAAGAGACCCTGTCATCCAAGAATGGTTGAGAAAATATAATAGAGCTGGTGTTCCTTTGTATCTTCTTTTTATTCCAGGGCAGGAAGAAGCTATCCAATTTCCAGAATTGTTGACTAAACAAATGATATTTAATGCACTTAGAGACATATAAATATGGTTTTATTAGTCAAAAATTTTGTATCAGTTAGACAACAAATATAAATAAACTATATAGGAGATAAATATGTCAAAAAAAACATTGTTTTTGTTGATTGTGGTTACCACTTTTGTAGCCATTTTATTTTCATCACCAGCACCTTCTTTTACTATAGAAACTATGCAAGGTGATGTCGTTAGGTCAGAAGATTTACTCGCTAAAGGACCAATTTACTTAGATTTTTGGTCTACTTCTTGCGAACCTTGTTTAAGAAAATTGCCTCATGTAAGCAGCTGGGTCAGTAAATACCCCGAAATGAGCTTTTTTGCTATCAGCACTGACTCTCCAAGACAAAGAGACGGAGTTGTTAGACATGTCCGCTCTAGTAGGTATCAATTTACTACTGGCATTGATTCCTCAAGAAATTTACAAAGACTTTTCAATGTGTCTTTGATACCCAGAACTATTATCATAAATCAAGCTGGAGAGATTGTTTATGATAATCAAGGTTACAATCCGGGTGATGAAGTTGAGCTTGAAAATTTCATTATCAGCGTGATTAGAGAAGAAGGACATTAAGATGAAGTTAAATATATTTACTTTTGTTATCTTTTTCTTTTTACTGACTTCTTTATTTGCTCATGATGTCATTATCAGTGGTGAAAATACAGCTTCTTATGCTTATAGGACCGAAGATGAATTGGTAAACAATCATTTTGAAAATATTTTCAACCTCAGATTGGATTATAGAGTTTTCAGCTTTGGAATGACTTTTAGAGCTGAATTACCTAAATTTGATAGGATGAACGAAATACCCATTAGTGAGCTTTCACCAAATAATATCCACACTGAATGGGAAGAAAGATACGCGCAATTGAATTTTGACACTTTTAGACTAAAAGCAGGAACTATTGAAGAGTCGTTTGGCTCCGGTATTGTCCTAAGAGCTTGGAATGATACTGAACTTGATAGAGATAGAAGGCTCGAAGGAGTCCAAGCTGCTTATAATTGGAATGGTTTAAAAATTTCTGGTGTTTATGGTGCTTTGAGAAAAGATATTCAAGATTTGAATGTTTATGAAAATGATCTTGTCGTTGGTGCTGACGCAGAATATAGGCTTCTTTCTTTTCTTAATTTTGGTATTTCTGCTATTGAATATAGACAGAGAAATATTTGGCCTTACAATAATTCTTACACTTACCACAATGTCTATGGCGGAAGAATTGGCTTGATGACTGATTTCTTTGACTTGACTGCTGAATATTCTGAGCTAAGAAGATTTCACAATATTTGGGACCCAACTATTGGCTCGGCTATATACGCTACTACTAGCATTTATCTAAATAATTTAACTTTAGGTGGTGGTTACAAAAGATATAGCAGATTTGATAAATATCCTCTTGCAGACTTACCTACTTTAAACAATTATGACGAGTTGTTAATGAATTATGCCCACACTGATTTTGAAGAAGGTTTCATGGCTGAAATCAGATTCATTCCTTCTTTTGACAATGAATTTTTAGTTTATTATTCTCTATCCTGGGATAGAGATGATTTAGTAAGTTATACCAATATTTTTACTGAATACAAACATAACTTATCTGGTATGTTAACTAAATTTGACTTTGAATATCTTGAAAAGAAAACAAAAATCCCCGAATTGGATGATGAAATTATTGACTTGTTATTGAAACCTTCTGTAAATGTGAATCTATACCAGATGACAATTCCCCTCGATTTCACTTTTATCTGGCAGTATATAGAAGAAGCTTATATAGTAGCAAAAAAAACATATAATAAACCTTTCTTTCAAATAGAAGGTAGATTTACTGACAACTTAACTATTGCAGTCTTTGCTGAAAATGAATTTACTCGGTATCAAGATGTTGACAAAAGTAGGATACATGTCGGAACTTCCATTGCTACTTCAATCGCAAACCACACTGATTTAACACTTTTTGTTGGTAAAGAACAGGGTGGAAGGGTTTGTAGAAATGGTGTGTGCCAATATCAACCACCTTTTGAAGGTGTTAGACTAGAAGTGATTACCAGATTTTAACTTGATGATTGGATATTAGATTTGTTTTGTAAAAATCTATTCTAAATCCGGATGTATTAAGAGACTGTCTCGTTGTGAAAAAATGTTCTGTCAATATTAGCAGAGCGAAGAATCTCAATTCCTTTGAAATATATAGAGTTACAGATTCTTCGCTTCGCTCATAATGACAAAACCAAACTTGTTATACAACAGCCACATTAATTAACTTTTCAGAAGAGCATTGTCTATCATTGAGCAAAGCAGTTTTGCCTTTACTTCTGTCTCAGCCTCTGCATAGACTCTGATTATCGGCTCAGTTCCTGATTTTCTGATATGTACCCATGCTTTTTCAAATAAAACTTTTAACCCATCGGTGATATCAATTTTTTCATTTTTGAAAAGATTCAAAAGACTTTCTAAAACAGAATCCATTTCATTAATGTTTACTTCAATTTTTTCTTTTGCAAAAAAATATCTCGGAATCTCTAAAACTAAATCTGAAATACTCATATTTCTCTCTGCCATATAACCTAAAATCAGAGCCATACCAGCGACAGCATCTCTGGTATAATTTACATCAGGGCAGATGATACCTCCGTTTCCTTCGCCTCCGATAGGGCTATTTATTTCTATCATTGTTTTTCCTACATTGATTTCACCTATTTTGGTTCTTATGACTTTTACTCCAGCTTCCTGAGCAATGTCATCCGAAGCCATTGAAGAAGACAGATTGGTTACTATATCTCCTTTTTTATGTTTTAAAACAAATTTAATAGCAAGTAAAAGAGAAAATTCCTCCCCAATACATACACCTTTTTCATTAATTATTACAAGTCTATCTACATCGGGGTCCGTAGCAAATCCTATATCGGCACTTTGTTCTTTAACAACATTACAGATTTGAGTCAAATGAGTAGCAATAGGTTCTGGGTCGTGAGCAAATATTCCTGTTGGTTCGCTATTTATCTCAATAACATCACAACCAAGTTCTCTTAACAGAGTAGGTGAAATAACACCTCCCGCTCCGTTTACAGAGTCAAGCACTACCTTGTATTTCATTTCTCTGATTTTGTTAATATTGATGTAAGGAATAGCTAATATTTTATTTATATGTCTCCAAGACGCATCAAAATCATCATATTTTTTACCTACAGCATCCCAATCAGCAAAATATTTTGCATTCAAAAAATTCTTTATCTCATGCGAGGGAGCAGAAAAGCGTGTTTTTTGCTGAATTATATCTAAAAATTCTTCCATCACTTCAGGATATAAAAACATACCATTAGCATCAACAAATTTCATAGCATTCCATTCTGCAGGGTTGTGAGAGGCAGTAATACAAATGCCACCAATTGCATTTAACTCTTTGACATTTAAAAGCAAAGTAGGGGTTGCAACAATCCCGAGCCATATTACATCGATTCCTACACTAAGCAATCCAGAAATGACTGCAAAAGACAGTAATTCGCCAGTAGTTCTTGAATCTCTGCCAACTAAAATGCAATTTTTTTTTGTTATTACCGTTTCTTTGTTTTCGGAATCTATTCTTTGTCTTTGAAATAAGCCAAATTGAGATGCAAATTTCATAGAATTCTCTGGGTTTAATGCAATCCCAAATAATCCTCTTATCCCAGAGACACTTTTCATTAAATCTGTCATAAATACCTCTTTTTATTAATGTTATTACTGCAATAATATTACTAATAATTATATAAGGGTAAAAAAAATAAATTTGCGTTTTTTGTCAAGTGTTAATAAAAAAGAACAAAGAAAAAGAAAGAATATCAATTGCAATGAATAGACACCAATAATTCTATTGAAGAAAAATAATACAAAAAAATAATATTGAAATTATGCTTGACTTTTTAATCCAGATATAAATATTTGAACTGGAGGGTGAATTTATGAAAAAAAATAATATTTATTTTTACAAAAAGATAAAGCTGATATTTTTATCTCTATTATTATGGATTGGTTTGTTATTTGCACATAATATTGATGAAGAAAAAATATTCGTCAGACAAAGTGTCAATATTGAATGGAATGATGCCTTCACGACTATAGCTGAAGGCATGGTTTTTGTATGGTCAGACACACGGAATGGAGATAGAGATATTTATGCACAGCTCCTTTCTAACACAGGGCAAAAACTTTGGAACGAAACAGGATTGATGATAGATGGCAATAAAAATCGCCAAGAAGATCCTGTTGTAACTGCTACTTCTGACGGAAATATTGTTATTGCTTATGTTGATTTTACAGACCATAAAACAAGCAGAATAATTGCCCAAAAAATTTCTCCAGCGGGTGAAAAATTATGGGGTGAAAATGGCATAGTAGTATGCCAGTCTAATGAAAAAAAAATAACGAATTTAAATATAACTTTTGATAAAGAAGGTGGTGTTTACATTGTTTGGATTGATGATAGAACAGGGGGTAAATTAGTCTATGCTCAAAATCTATCCTCCTCTGGTAATGCTTTGTATATAGAAAATGGTTTACTAATAGGAGGTTATGACAAAAATAAAGAAAATATAGCAATTCTTCCCGATGGTATAGGTGGTATTGTTATTGCTTTTGTAGTAGATGATCGTGAAATAACGACCGAAACCAATACCAATGAAAGAGTAGGTTTGAATATAACCAGAACTATATTTAATCGTGGCACTATCCTCAAAATGAGTCGTATAAACCAAAACGGTTTTGTTTGGGAAGATTTACTCCTTGCAGATGGTGATAGGATTATCAAAAACCCCAAAATTTGTGCTGATGGAGTTGGTGGATTTATACTCGCTTGGACAAATGAAATCTATGATATGAGAGAGAACTCCTTAATGGCTCGACCTCGAAATCACAACTATGATTTCAGATTGATAGCTCAAAGAATATCCCTTGCAGGAAATATTATTTGGGATTTTGAAGGAGTTCAAATAAATGAGCATAGAATTTCAGAAGGGCAACTTATATTCCAAATAGAAGAAATTTCAAGCGGAGGTTTTACAATTGTGTGGAATCAAACTGTAGGTGTTCATAATACCGGATTTTTTGCCCAAAGATTAGATATTCATGGGAAGTTCCTTATATTAAATCCAATATCCTTTAATCGTATTTACCAAAGCGGGAATACTGGTATTTTAAGAACTCAAAATAATTTTAGACTGGTAAAAACCGATGATGATGGTATAATGTTATTTTTTGGAGATATCATCAATACAGATAATAGTTTTGGTCAATTACATATCCAAAAAATGAATTCAGATGGGACTTTAGCCTGGGATCATGGGGAGAAAACAATACTGAGCAAAACAGATGATAAAAATGTTTCCCTGCAAGGAATTCATCAAGTTGGAGATAATTATGCCTTAATTTGGACAGAAAGTAATAGTTATTTTGGATATTCTAGTGTGAATACTCAACTTGTTTCATCTAATGGTGAGACAATATTTCAGGAAAACGGACTAGAAATAAATGGAGGCATAATTGGCAGTGTTGAACATTTTATAGTATCATATTGGAACGATTTTACTTATGCTGTCTGGTATGATTCAAGACATCATTTAAATCAATCTAGTAGAAGTGATCTAAATCAAAAACTTTACTATCAAATATACGATGGTCAAGGAAATAATATAATGCCGATAAATGGTGCAAGGGTTGGGCTTTACCCAAATGAAAAACATTCTGAAAGCATGCTCTTTACAAGTATAAATGATTTTGGTGAGATGTGTATTGTTTGGACTAGCAACTACAATCATGAAAAAGAAAATAGATTTATCCAAATAATCAATACTAAAGGGGAAAGACTTTTAGGTGATACAGGGCTTCAATTACCAGTAATTCAGCCTTCAATAGAAAGAAATATTATCATCAACAAAAAAGATTATGGATGGGATATATTTTGGGATACAAGGGTTGCTATATATCTAACGAAATTATTATTCGATACACTCCCCATTGTAAGCGGTGTTACGGAGAGAGTAGTAGTGCCGAGAGTAGAAGGGATAAGTTTCCATGAAAGCTCTATTTTGCCAATAAGAATAAATAATGAAATTATTGGTTTTTACACTTCTGATAAAATTGTGTTACAAAATAACAATAATAGAAGTCTCCGCCTCGCTTCTTTTAAGGATGATTATCTTGTTTTTAAGGATTCAGAGGTTATGTACTACAGCGAAACAAAAATAATAAAACTTGATGAAAATGGAAACCACGCACCAGATTGGAACCCAAATGGAAACAGAATAACAGCTGAAGCTGCTTATTCTTCTCGGGGTAATTTGTTTTTAACAGATAAATACATTGTTTATTTTTGGCTTTCTGGACCTGGACTACAAAATTTTTATGTATCATTATTAGATTTAGAGGGTAATCCAGCTTTTCCTCAAAATCAAACCTTATTGATGGAATTTCCCATTTATAATCAGAGTGCGCCAAATCCTCAAAATCCTGTTGTATACCAAAATAACTCTGAATTTACAATAGTTTATTACAGCCCATTTCCACGAGATGAAAAAATAATAATACAAAAAATATTTATAGATTCAAACCAAGATATAAATATTGAGATTAATCCTATTATTCAGACTTTAGATTTATTAGTTACTGGTACTGTTGAAAATAAATCTATCTTTAGTCCTGTAAGTAGAAAAATTGAAAATAATATTTTTCTTGCTTGGAGTGTCTTATCCGAGAACCATTATGACATTTTTATGAATGTAGTAAGAAACGATGGTTCAATGTTCTATCCTTTAGAAGGATTATTTATAGCTGATAATTTATTTCAACCATCCGCTTTACGAATTATAGAGCAAAATGATGGACATGTTGCTATCGCATGGTCTGGAGCTAATTCTTCCGGTAAAACAAGAATTTCAAATATTTATATGAAAAAAATAAAATATTGAATTTGAAAAAAATTGTTGACAAATCAAGTGTTTTTTTTTATTAGCACTTATTATAGAAATAATCTGGAGATTGTGTTGATAAATTATCAAATTGAATAGGTTACACATAGCACCGGATAGGCATATACAGCTTTGATATAGTGCCCATTGAGGAATATTATGAAAAGTAAAATTGTATTGTTATTATTGATTGTTTTTGCCCTTGGGAGCAAATTGTTGGCTACTCATGATTTTGCCTCCATTCATAAGGAGGAATTAGGGGAGATATCAAATAATGACTATAGCTTGAGAACCCTATTATCAATTTCACGAAGTATAAACCTTATCATTTTGAGCGAAGCTAAGATTTTTAATCCGTTGATACATATACCGATAGAGATTCTTCGCTTCGCTCAGAATGACAAACATTTGTTTATTTCAATTTTTCAGATTCAACTCATTAACATCACTAAAACCTCATCAAGAAACTATATTATCAAAGAACCTCTTATTCCTATAAAAACAAAATTAGAAAAAAAAATAAATCAAAAAGATAAAAAATTTACATTATCAAAAATAATTCGAAAACAACATAATGCTGATATAAGTTTTACGATTTTCAGAAATCCTGAGCTAAAAAATATTATTGATAAACTCGGATTATGGAGACATTGTCTGTTTTAGCTTTTTTTACACAGAGGGTTTTGCGAAGCTGCACGGAGATTGCTTCGTGAGTATAGCAAGAAGGCACCTCGCAACGACGGGAAGAGGTGATAGTGGCACGGAGATTGCTTCGTGAGTATAGCAAGAAGAGACCTCGCAACGACGGGAGGGTTGACAGGTGGATAAGATATTGAATTAATTCCCTACCTTAAACAAATTGGGGTTTATGCAATAAACCACTACAATGGCGATAATTAATTCCCTATCCTAAACTAATGTAGGTTTATGCAATAAACCACTACGGGGAGGAAAAACTGGCGAAATCTGTAATGTGGCTTTCATATTTTGAGAAAATCTCAAACCGAAAGCATCCGTTACATAAAAATGATTGTAAACCATGGTATTTATCTAAAATGAAATTAGATAAAACCATATTGAAAAATATTT